>DATMHD010000184.1:0-10722 GCA_035555075.1 Sphingomicrobium sp.
CGCGAAGCGCTCGTCATGCGGCGCCAGGTCGACCATCATCTGGCCCGCGCACGGGCGATCGGAAGGCGCGCTGCCGCACAGTCGCGGACCCGTGTCTGGGAGAGCCTCGAAGCAGTCCAGCGCGCCGTCGACCGGCTGTACGAGCGCGTCACCATCGATATTGCGGGCGACCAGCAGGCACAGGTCCGGGTGGAACGGCAGGACCTTGACGAGATGCTCGGCAACCTCGTCGAGAATGCCGCCAAATATGGCGGCGGGCGCGTCTTCGTGACCGTGGAGCCAAAAGCCCGCAACGTAGATATCCTCGTCGAGGACGATGGTCCCGGAATCCCGAAGGAACGGGCAGGCGAACTCTTCACCCGCGGCGCGCGCCTCGACACGACCGGAAAGCCCGGGACCGGTCTTGGTCTCGCCATCGTCCGCGACGTCGCGGAGATCTACGGCGGAAGCGTGCACCTCGAGGAGAGCGAGGACCTTGGGGGTCTCCTTGCAAGGCTCACGCTTCCCGCCGCCTGAGCCCGCCTTTTTCCGCCACCCGGGTAACCGGCCCGCCGCTTCGTCGAACGCCATTTTGACTTGGATCGCGCCTTCAGTGCATGACTTGCGCATCGTTTCGGGGTGGGAGAAATCATCATGAAGTTCAAGGCCTTGGCGCTCGTCGGCATCAGCCTTGCAGCACTCGTTCCGGCAAGCGCCCCGGCAAAGCCGCACTATGGCACCTGGGGCTATGATGCGTCCGCAATGGATGCCGGGGTCAAGCCCGCCGATGATTTCTTCGATTATGTGAACGGCACCTGGGCCAAGCGCACCGAGATCGCGCCGGACCGGACGTTCGTCGGCATCGATTCCGTCTTGAACGACCAGATCGAGCGCGACGTCCGCGCCATCGTCGAGGACATGGCGAAGGACCCGGGCGCAAACGGGCGGCTCGGCCAGCAGATCGGCGATCTCTACGCAAGCTGGATGGACGAAGCCGGGGTCGAGAAGCTCGGGACGGCGCCGATCCAGCCTTACCTTGAGAAGATCAATGCCGCGAAGACCCGCGGCGACCTTGTCGAGCTCTTTGCCGAGCCTGGCTTTGATTCCCCCGTCGACATCAGCATCTATCCCGATCTGAAGAACCCGACCCGCTACTCGGCCTATGTGTCGCAAGGGGGATTGGGCATGCCCAACCGCGACTATTATCTCCTCAAGGGCGCCAAGTACGACGGCTACAGGAAGGCGTACCGCGACTATATCATCAGGATCGAGAAGCTCGCCGGGATCAGCCAAGCTGAAGCGCGCGCCGACCGCATCATCGCGCTCGAAACAAGGATCGCGAAGCTCCACTGGACGCCCGAGGCAAGCCGCGACGTCGACAAGGTCTACAACCCGATGAGCCGGGCACAGCTTCGCGCCTTCACGCCGCAGCTCGACTGGGACCGCGCGCTCGCAAAGCTCGGCCTTGGCAAGGTCAACCGGATCGTCATCGGCGAGAAGAGCGCAATCAAGGGCGAAGCCGGTCTCTTCGCCTCCGTGCCCCTGCAGACCTGGAAGGACTGGACCGCCTTCCATTTCGTGAGCGGCAACGCCCAATATCTTCCCAAGGCCTTCGACGAGGCGAAGTTCGACTTCTATTCGAAGACGCTTCGCGACGTCCCCGTCCAGCGCGCCCGCTGGAAGAGAGGCGTCGACATGCTGAACGAGGCGTTGGGCGAAGGCGTCGGGCAGATCTATGTCCAGCGCCACTATCCGGCGGAAAGCGACCGCCAGATGCACGAGCTCATCGGGAACATCCTTGCGGCCCTCAAGGAGAAGATCAGCAATGCCGCCTGGATGGACGCTCCAACCAGGGCCAAGGCGCTCGACAAGCTTGCGACCTTCGATCCAAGGATCGGGCATCCGCCAAAATATATCGACTATTCGTCACTCGTCGTGAAGCGCGGCGACCTTCTTGGAAATGCGATCCGCTCGGACGATTTCCAGTGGAAGCTCCTCCTCCAGCGCTATCCCAAGCCCGTCGACCGGACCTTGTGGGACATGCTGCCGCAGACGAACAACGCTTATTACGATCCGACGCAGAACCAAATCACCTTCCCCGCGGCGATCCTTCAGCCACCCTATTTTGATCCGGGCGCCGATCCCGCCTCCAACTATGGAAGCATCGGCGCGACCATCGGCCATGAGATCGGCCACGGCTTCGATGACCAGGGAAGGAAGTTCGACGCCCATGGCCGGCTTGCCGACTGGTGGTCGGCCTCGACCGCAAAGCTCTATACCGCCCATGCCGACCGTCTGGTCGCGCAGTACAACAGCTACGAGCCCATCCCTGGCGTCCACATCAAGGGTCAGCTGACTTTGGGCGAGAACCTCGGCGATCTTGGCGGGCTCGAGGTCGCTTATTCGGCATATCGCAAATATGTGGCCGAGCATGGCGAACCGCCGGTCATCGACGGTCTGACCGGGGACCAGCGCTTCTTCATCGCTTATGGCTACAGCTGGGAGACCAAGCAGCGTGAAGGTGCGCTTCGCGCGCAGCTCCTCACCAACGAGCACAGCCCCGCCAAGTATCGGGTGAACGGCGTCGTTAGGAACGTCGATGCCTGGTACAAGGCTTTTGACGTGAAGCCTGGCGACAAGCTCTATCTTCCGCCCGATCAGCGGGTTCACGTCTGGTAGGGTCGGCAGCTCGACAGTTCCTTTTTTCTGTCGCTTAAGCTCACCCGTTCGTCGAAAATTCTTGCCATTCTGGAGACACTTAAGGCATTGCTGCCAGTTCCTCGGAGGGGTGAATTTTCCATGCGTTTCAAAACCTTGACGCTCGCCACGGCGAGCCTTCTTGCCGTTGCCGCAGCGCCTTCTGCACATGCCGCCAAGCCGACCTACGGCGACTGGGGCTACGACCGTTCGGCAATGGACAGCTCGGTCAAGCCCGGCGACGATTTCTGGGCCTTTGTGAACGGTGACTGGGACAAGAGGACGCAGATTGCTGCGGACCGCGCCTCGGCAGGTCCGTTCGTCACTCTTTCAGACGGTGCCGAGCGCGACGTCCGCCAGATCGTCGAACAGCTCGCTGCTGCTCCCAACCGCGATCATCTGGGGCAGCAGATCGGCGACTATTACGCAAGCTTCATGGATACAGGCGCGATCGAGGCTGCGGGCACCGCGCCCTTGAAGCCCTACCTTGCCGAGATCTACGGCGCGAAGTCGAAGGCGCAGCTCCTTTCGCTCTTCATCAAGCCCGGCTTTCCAAGCCCGGTCGATGTGGGGATCGGACCCAATTTCAAGAACCCCGATGCCTATGCCGTCTTCGCCGGCCAGGCTCGTCTCGGGATGCCAAGCCGCGAATATTATCTTGAAGACAATGCGAAGATGAAGGCGCACCGCGCCGCCTACCGCAATTATATCGTCAGCATCGAGAAGCTTGCAGGGCTTAGCGATCCCGAAGGCTCTGCCGACCGCATCATCGCGCTCGAGACCGCGCTTTCGAAGGCGCAGTGGACCGCAGCCGACCGCCGCGACATCGATAAGATCTATAATCCGATGACGAGGGCGCAGCTCATGAAGCTCGCGCCCCAGTTCGACTGGAATAGGACGCTTGCGAAGGCCGGCCTTGCCAATGCCAAGACCGTCATCGTCACCGAGCCGTCAGCGGTTGCGGGCGCCGGCAAGATCCTTGCCTCGACGCCCCTTTCGACCTGGAAGGAGTGGCTCGCGTTCCGCTTCGTCTCGGATCACGCGACGGTCCTTCCCAAGGCCTTCGACGATGCCCGCTTCGCTTTCTATTCCAAAGAGCTCTCGGGCGTTCAGCAGCAGCGCGACCGCTGGAAGCGCGGTGTTGCAGCCGTCAATGGCGCATTGGGCGAGGGCGTTGGCCAGATGTATGTGAAGTCGCACTTCCCGGCGACCTCGGAAGCCCAGATGCACGAGCTCATCGGGAACCTCGAGGATGCCTACCGCGAGCGCATCACCAACAACAAATGGATGGACGATGCGACGAGGAAGGCCGCACTCGAGAAGCTGAGTGCCTTCGAGCCCCGGATCGGCCATCCGGTGAAGTATATCGACTATTCCTCGATGAATGTCGTCAAGGGCGATCCCCTGGGCAACGACCTTCGCGCCGCGGACTTCCGCTACAAGCTTGATCTGAAGCGGTTCCCCAAGCCTGTCGACCGGACGCTCTGGGAGATGTTCCCGCAGACGATCAACGCTTATTACAATCCGCTCGCCAACCAGATCACCTTCCCGGCAGCGATCCTCCAGCCGCCCTTCTTCGATCCCAATGCTGACCCTCCCGCCAATTACGGCGCGATCGGCGCGGTGATCGGCCACGAGATGGGCCACGGCTTCGACAATGAGGGCAGGAAGTTCGATCCCTCGGGCAAGCTTCGCGACTGGTGGAGCCCTGAAGCTGCCAAGTCCTTCACTGCAAGGACCGATGCGCTCGTCGCCCAGTACAACGGGTTCAAGCCCTTCTCGGACCTTGCGCTCAACGGCAAGCTGACGCTCGGCGAGAATATCGGCGACCTCTCCGGCGTCGAGGCTTCCTATGCGGCCTACAAGAAATATGTCGCGAAGCATGGCGAGCCGCCGGTCATCGACGGTCTGACGGGCGACCAGCGTTTCTTCATCGCCTATGCGCAGGCATGGCAGGAAAAGCAGCGCGAGGATGCCGAGCGCCAGCAGGTCATCACCAACGAGCACAGCCCGGGCAAATACCGCGTGAACGGCGTCGTCAGGAACGTCGATGCCTGGTACAAGGCATTCAAGGTCCAGCCCGGCGACAAGCTGTATCTGCCGCCCGAGCAGCGCGTCCACATCTGGTAAGCGGCTTTGAAAAAACGGCGCCGTCCGGCTAGGGCGGCGCCGTGACCGCTACCGTCCTCCCCTTGAAGACCCAGCGCGCGGCGTCGCTCGAGCCGCTGCTTGGCCTCGTTGCTCCCGACATGAACGGCGTCAACGCCGTGATCCTCGAGCGCATGCAGAGCAAGGTCGCGCTCATTCCCGAACTTGCAGGCCACCTCATCGCGGGCGGGGGCAAGAGGATGAGGCCGATGCTGACGCTCTCGAGCGGAAGCCTGCTCGGTTATCCCGGCACCCGCCACCTCAAGCTCGCGGCCGCCGTCGAGTTCATCCACACCGCCACCCTCCTCCACGACGATGTCGTCGATGGTTCAGGAATGCGGCGGGGGAAGAGGACCGCCAATCTCATCTGGGGCAATCCCGCAAGCGTCCTTGTCGGCGACTTCCTCTTCAGCCGCGCATTCGAGCTGATGGTCGAGGATGGAAGTCTCAAGGTCTTGCGGATCTTGAGCCACGCCTCGGCCGTGATCGCCGAAGGCGAGGTCAACCAGCTGACCGCGCAGCGCCAGATCGACACCGACGAGGATCATTATCTCGAGATCATCAGCGCCAAGACGGCGGCGCTGTTCGCCGCCGCCTGCCGGGTGACGCCGGTGGTCGCGGAAGCGAGCGAAGCCGCCGAGCTTGCACTTGAATGCTATGGCAAGAATCTCGGCATCGCCTTCCAGCTGAGCGACGACGTCATCGATTATGCGTCGGATGCCGAGACAATGGGGAAAGGCGTTGGCGACGATTTCCGGGACGGGAAGATGACCCTTCCCGTGATCCTTGCCTATGCGCGCGGGAACGAGGAGGAGCGCGCCTTCTGGCGAAGCGCGATCGGTGGAAGCCGTATCGGCGACGAAGACCTCGCGCATGCGATCCGCCTCCTCAAGAAAACCGACGCCCTTGCCGACACGATCGAGCGGGCACGCCAATATGGCCGGCGTGCGATCGATGCGCTCGCCATCTTCCCGGCAAGCAAGGCCAAGTCCGCGATGACCGAAGCTGCGGAATTCGCCGTCGCCCGCGCTTATTAGTCCCGCTACCCATAAGGGCGCGATGCGCCTCCCCATCGACGATGTCCTTGAGGACCTCCTTGCTGCCCTCGGAAAGGGCACGCGCGCGCTCCTGATCGCGCCGCCGGGCGCCGGAAAGACGACGAGGGTCGCGCCCGCACTCCTTGAGGAACCCTGGGCCAAGGGCGAGATCCTCCTCCTCGTCCCGCGGCGCCTCGCGGCACGGGCCGCTGCCGAATTCATGGCGGGCGCACTTGGCGAGAAGCCCGGCGAGACGATCGGCTATGGAACGAGACTCGACAGCAGGATCGGCAAGGGAACCCGCGTCATCGTGATGACGCACGGCGTCTTCCTTGCAAGGATCGAAAAGGACCCTGAGCTAAGGCAAGTATCCGCCGTCCTCTTCGACGAGGTCCATGAGCGGAGCCTCGATAACGACCTTGCGCTTGCCCTCGCGCTCGACGCGGCAGGAGCGCTTCGCGAGGACTTGAGGATCCTTGCAATGTCGGCAACGCTCGATGTCGAGCGTTTCCGGAACCTCTTGGACGATGCGCCGACGATTGCGAGCGAGGGGAAAAGCTTTCCGCTCGAGGTCCGCTACGCGGGCCGCGATGCAAGGGCGAAGATCGAGCCCCAGGTCGCATCCGCGATCAGGAGCGCACTTGCACAGGAGGAAGGATCGCTCCTCGCCTTCCTTCCAGGCGTTGCCGAGATCGAGCGGACGGCCGAGGCCCTGGGTGCCCTTGCCCCCAACGTCGAGCTCCACAAGCTTCATGGGGGCGTCGAGCCTTCGGCCCAGCGAAGGGCGCTTGCCTCGCCGCCTCCGGGGAAGAGGAAAGTGGTGCTTGCAACCAGCATCGCCGAGACGAGCGTCACGCTCGAGGATGTCCGGATCGTCGTCGACAGCGGCCTTGCGAGGCGGCCGCGCTATGACCTTGGAGCGGGCATCACCCGCCTCGTCACCGAGCGGGCGAGCCGCGCTGCGGTGACGCAGCGCGCAGGGCGCGCCGCCCGCCAGGCGCCCGGGCTCGCGATCAGATTGTGGGAGGAAGCTGCAACCGCGTCCCTCCCCGCACATGATCCGCCCGAGATCCTCGAGGCCGACCTATCGAGCCTCCTTCTCTCCTCGCTCCTCTGGGGCGAAGCCGATCCCCGCCGCCTGCCCTTCCTCGACCTTCCGCCGGCTGCAGCCCTCGAGGAAGCGCGGAAGCGATTGACGGCCATCGGCGCGATCGATGATGAAGGCCGGGTCACGGATCACGGGCGGGAGATTGCGGCGCTTCCGCTCGAGCCCCGCCTCGCCCACATGCTGCTTGAGGCCCGCGCGCTCGGTTTCGGTGCTGCGGCCGCCGACGTCGCGATCCTTTTAGGCGAGCGCGGGCTTGGCGGGAACGGCCCCGATCTCGAGCTTCGCTGGCGCCGCTGGCGCTCGGACGGCGGCGGGCGCGCAGAAGCTGCACGGAAGCTCGCCGCCGCCTGGCGGAAGCGGGCCGGGATCGAGGATTCCGGCATTGAGGAGGGCGATCTTGCAAAAGCGCTCGCCCTTGCCTTCCCCGACCGCATCTCGCGCCGGCGCGATGCGTCGGGCGAGAGCTGGCAATCGGTCGGCGGGCGCGGGTTCAGGCTCGATCCCGCATTGTCCCTTGGAGGAGCCCCATGGCTAAGCGTCGGCGAAGTCGCCGGCCACGCCTCGGGCGCCCGCATTCTGTCGGCTGCTGCGATCGATGAAAAGGATGTGCTGGAGCTCTTCGGCTCGAGGATAGAGACGCGGCACGACGGCGACTTCGATCCGGCGACCGGTGCCGTCACCCCAACCAGAAGCCGGCGGCTTGGCGCCATCCGGCTTGCAAGTGGTCCCGATCCAAAGCCGGACCCACAAGCGATCGAGCAGGCGCTCCTGGACGGTGTCCGCGAGCATGGCCTTCACCTCCTTCCCTGGAACGGGAAGGGAATGCAGCTTCGCGACCGGGCCGCATTCGCGCACCGACTGGATCCGCAAAGTCCAACCCTTGATGATCAGGTGCTGCTGGAGCGCGCCGAGGAATGGCTCACGCCTCTTCTTATCGGCAAGCGCCGCCTTGGGGATGTTGCGCCGGCGGCCCTGACGTCGGCGCTCGAGCAGCTCCTTGGCTATGAGGATAGCCGAAAACTCGACCGGCTCTTCCCGGCCGAATTCAAAAGTCCCGCGGGAAGCACGCATGGGATCGATTATTCAGCTCCTGGAGGGCCGACTGTCGAGGTGCGGGCACAGGCGCTGTTCGGACTTTCAAAGCACCCGATGATCGGGAACGGGACCGTACCGCTCGTTCTTGCGATCACGTCGCCCGCAGGCCGTCCGATCCAGACGACGACGGACCTTCCCGGTTTCTGGGCAGGAAGCTGGCGCGATGTCGTGAAAGACATGCGCGGGCGCTATCCAAAGCATCCCTGGCCCGACGACCCTTCATCGGCATCACCAACGCTAAGGGCAAAGCCACGCGTGTGAAGCCTTGATTCAGCAGCGCGACTTTGCCACGTCGCTTCCTGCAATGACGATCGCCCGCATCACGGAGCTTGAACGCAAGACCACCCAGTCGGGGAAGGCCAATGCCGGTCTCTGGATGCTGGAGTTCGAACGCCAGGAACCGCTTCGCCCGGATCCGCTCACCGGCTGGAACGGCTCGGGCGATACCAGGCCCCAGGTGCGGCTGACCTTCAAGACCAAGGAAGCCGCAATCGCCTACTGCGAGAAGCACGGCTTCCGTTACCATATCCAGGAAGCGCAGCCGGTTCGCCTGAAGCTCCAGGCCTACGCCGACAACTTCCGCTAGGCTTCTTTGAGGGGCGTCATCGCTCCGGATCTTTTAAAACATTAACATCGCTGACGAACGGCCGATCCTGGGATAAGGTCGTTTGCACCGATGGATGACGCAGCCGTCATCGACGAACCGATCATGGCCGAGCCGCCACGCCCGGCGCCGCGGCGCATCGCCTACCGCCATCTCCTGCCGACGCGCCTCTGGCACTGGATCAATGCGGTTGTGGTCATCGTCATGCTGATGAGCGGCCTCATGATCTTCAACGCGCATCCGCATCTCTATTGGGGCGCCTATGGCGCGAACTTCGACCATCCCTGGCTGACGTTCAAAGGCCGGCCGGTCCCCGGCTGGGCGACTATCCCGTCGACCTACAATCTCGCGGCCGCCAGGCGCTGGCACCTTGCCTTCGCCTGGGTCCTTGCGGTCGGCCTCATCCTTTTCTGGGTCGCAAGCTTGATCAATCGCCACGCGAAGGAGCTGGTGCCGGCAAGGCAAGAGGTTCGGCCAGCGCACATCTGGCAGGACATCAAGGACCATGCGCGCTTGAGTTTTCCCAGAGGCGAGGCTGCGCTTCGCTACAACATCCTCCAGAAGCTCAGCTATTTCGGAGTGGTCTTCCTACTCCTTCCGCTGATGATCCTCAGCGGACTTGCAATGTCACCGGGAATGGATGCGGCCTGGCCCTGGCTCCTTGTCCTCTTCGAGGGTCGTCAGTCGGCGCGCTCGATCCACTTCATCTGCGCAATGCTGATCCTCCTCTTCATCATCGTCCATCTCATCATGGTGGTCCTGGCTGGCCCCATCAACGAGGTGGGATCGATGATCACCGGGCGTTTCCGGCTGCCGCCCGAGAGGAACGAGCCATGATGGACCGCCGGCGCTTTGTCGTTGCAGGCGCGTCGGGCCTTCTCGTTGGGGGCTGCGACCGCCTCAACAACAATGAGGAATTCAGGGGCGTTCTCCGGTCAGCCGAGAAGCTGACCATGGCAAGCCAGCGGCTGATCTCGAGCAGGGATGCGCTCGCACGCGAATATCGCGAGGCCGACATGTCGCCGATCTTCCGCTCGAACGGGACGCGGGTTCCGGGCGGCGATGAATATGCCCGGCACATGGCCGAAGGCTTTGTGAACTGGCGGCTCATCGTCGATGGTCTCGTCTCAAGGCCGCTCTCGATCCCGATCCAGACCTTGAGGTCGCTTCCCCACCGGACCCAGATCACGAGGCACGACTGCGTCGAGGGTTGGAGCGCGATCGGGAAGTGGCACGGGGTCCAGCTTTCGCGGATCCTCGATCACGCGGGTTTGAGCAGCCGCGCAAAATATATCGTCTTCCATTGCGCGGACCGCTTCGGCGACAAGCCTTATTACGAGAGCATCGATCTCATCGATGCCTTCCACCCCCAGACGATCCTTGCCTGGGGCATGAACGGGCATCTCCTTCCCGTGCCCAATGGAGCGCCGCTGCGCCTGAGGGTCGAGCGGCAGCTCGGCTACAAGGACGCGAAATATGTTCAGAGGATCGAAGCCGTCGACAGCCTGGCCCGCGTCTATGGCGGCAAGGGCGGCTATTGGGAGGATAATGTCGACTACGAATGGTATGCGGGCATTTAGCTCGGCCTGAAGGCGCGGTCGCAATCGCGCGGCCTCTTACCATTTTGGAGGCGAGGCCGATGCTCGCCGCTGCTGCGACGAACATCGGCACGCATGTTAGCTCAGGCGAGTTGCGCGAGCGCTGTATCACGGCGGCGGCGCCGCATTGCCATACCAATGCCCCCGAAGCCCAGGAGCATCATTGCCCAGCTCCCTGGCTCCGGAACACCGGGAGCCCAGACGATGGCGTTCTGCTTGAATGCATTCACGGCCGATGAGCTGGTGATGTAGAGTGCCGACAACGGCGAATTCGAGATGACGTCGTAGTTGACGTTCGCGTTGGCCTTCTGCTGGAACGGATTGAGCTCATCACCGGTACCGTCTGCAGGCGTGAAATTCACCCCGGGCGTGGCGGAAGTGACGTACCACGTGCTGGAACCTGCCAGCTGGTAATAAACCGTGATCATCGTGTCGGTGTCGGTCGCGACCGCGATC
>DATMHD010000185.1:0-9501 GCA_035555075.1 Sphingomicrobium sp.
GTGTGCTTGATTTTGAGCCGCGGCAGGAAACCGAGCTGGATCGCCTGGTGAGTGACCGAAAACGCACCAGAAATGACAGCCTGGCTCGCAATCACGGTTGCGATGGTGGCGAGGAAAACGAGCGGCAAGCGAGCCCATTCGGGCGCGAGCAGGAAGAAGGGGTTTGTCGCCGCCTGCGGATGGTCAAGGAGAAGCGCGCCCTGGCCCATGTAGTTGAGGACAAGACAAGGGTAGACAAGCGTCACCCATGAAAGGTTGATCGCCTTGCGCCCGAAATGCCCCATGTCGGCATAAAGGGCTTCCGCGCCAGTAACTGCGAGGAACACCGAGCCGAGCGCAAGGAACGCAAGTTTCGGGTTGTAGGCAAAGAACTTCACGGCCCAGAGCGGATTGAGGATTCCAATGATCTCGGGATGGATGAGGATGTTCCTTATCCCGAGCGTTGCAAGCACCGCGAAATAAACGAGCATCACGGGTCCGAACATGTTGCCGACCTTGGCGGTACCGCGCGACTGCACGATGAACAAACCAAGAATAATTCCGATCGCGATCGGGATGACGAGCGGCTGAAGGCCCGCTTCGACGACGCCGAGCCCTTCCACGGCCGACAGGACCGAAATCGCCGGCGTGATCATCGCATCGCCATAGAAGAGGCAGGTCGCAAGGACACCGAGCATGACAAGGGCTGGCGCCCACTTCTTCTTGCCCTCGAGATTGCGGGCGATGAGGGAGAGCAGCGCGAACGAGCCGCCTTCCCCGCGATTGTCCGCGCGCATCGCCACGCTCACGTACTTCAACGTGACGATCATCATCAGTGTCCAGAAGATCAGGCTCAGGACCCCGAAGATGTGGAGCCGGTCTACCGCCAGCGGGTGCGGACCAAGGAAGCTCTCCTTCATGGTGTAGAGCGGCGAAGTGCCGATATCCCCGTAAACGACGCCGATTGCGCCGAGCATCAGCTTGGGAAGCGTTTCGCTCGGCATGCAGGTCGCAGTCTCGTCGGTGCCTACCGTCGCGGTTGGTGCAAGTGTCGCCATGGCGCGGTGATGTGGGATCGCCGGGCATAAAGATTCTATGTGGTTTTTAGGAAGGACCCCGATGGAAAAGGGGTCGGCGGTTCGCTCGGCCTCTTGGCGCCAGCCGGCTGCAGGAGCAGTTAGCGGGCATGGAAGGCTCCTTTGCCGAGCAGGCTCGTTCGCCCACGGCGATGCGCATCCAGGCCTATGCCGGCGCGATTGCAATGGTCGCGATCTCGACGCTGGTTGGTCTGTGGATCGCGCCGCGCTGGGGTACAGCCCCGGTCGACATGATCTATCTCCCCGCGGTGCTTGCGGCCGCGGCGTTGTGGGGACTGGGCCCGGCACTGGCGGCGGGCGGCGGCGCGGGCCTTGCCTATAATTTCTTCTTCACCGAGCCGATCCACACATTCCGGATGAACCGCGTCGCTGACGTGGTCACGGTCATCGTCCTTCTGATCGTCGCGCTTGTCACCAGCAGGCTTGCGGCGGGCATCCGGGCGCAGGCGCGGCTCGCCGCCGCGCATGCCGCGCGCAATGCGACGATTGCGGGCTTTGCCCGACGCCTGCTCTCCTCGAGCAGTGAAGAGGAAATTGCGAGGACTGCCTGCGCTCAGCTGCGCCGGCTGTTCGGCTGCAATGCAATGATCGTCAAAGGAACAGCCGAGCCCGCCGTGATTGCGTCCGACCCTCCCAACCGGCTGACTCCAAGCGATGTCGCGGCGGCGGCGCTGACGCTTGCAACCGGGGAAGCTGCCGGCCGTGGGACGCCCCGAGCGCAGCCGGCTGAATGGGTCTTCCACCCAGTCCGGTCCGAAGGCGCTCCGATCGCCGCAGTCGGACTTGCGCGCGACGATGGGATGCGTCCGGTCGACGAGTCTCAGCTCGAACTTCTGATGAGCCTTCTCGATCAGGTGGCACTTGCGCTCGAACGCGCACGCCTTGAGTCGCAGGCGCGCCAGTTCGCGGCTGTCCGCGAGCGTGACCGCCTTCGTTCCGCACTCCTCGGTTCGATCGGCGAGGATCTAAGGCCGGCGCTTGCTGCGATCAGCGGGGCCGTCCGCGATCTTCGCCGGGCCGGAAACAGCGACAAGGCGCAGGTCGCGGTGATCGCGAGCGAGACAACGAAACTTGAACGCTACGTATCCAATCTCCTGGAGCTGGACCCGGCCGCGGACCAGAAACCTGTGAAGGCCGGTGCCGTCGCGATCGACCTCTTCCAACGAACCGTTTCGAAGGAAGGCAAGGACGTCCACCTCACTCCAAAGGAATATGCAGTGTTGGCGGAGCTGGCCAAGCATCCAGGAAGGGTGCTTAGCCACGAACATCTGCTCCGCACTGCCTGGGGGCCTGCCCAGGAGGCCCAGACCGAGTATCTGAGGGTTGCGGTTCGGGCACTGAGGCAGAAGCTCGAACGCAATCCCGCCCGGCCCGAAATCATCCTCAACGAGCCTGCGGTCGGCTATAGACTCGTCGGAGGCTAGGCAGGCAAGCTCGGCGGCCGCAGGCGCTGGGCGAGCAGATTGACGCCGGGATCGAGCCGCCCTCGAAGCTATTTCTTCTTGCTGGCGGGCTCTTCGATCGCTGCGCCATAAAGCTTCAGGAATGCATCGGCTGCGAGTGTCACCGCTTTCTTGATCTGCTTGGGGTCAGGACCGTCAATGGCCCCCAGGAGCCGCTGCTCGAAGAAGTCCCAGTCACACAGCCCCTTCCAATGAAGCATCATCACTTCAGGGTCGGCGGGGATCAGCTTGCCCTCTTCAATGAGCGCCTCGAACTTGTCGGAGAGGCGATGGAAGGCAGGACGGATGATGCTCTCGTAGAAATCCTTGCCCATCGTCGAGCCGGCAGGCTGGGTCGCGACCATCCGGATATTGGTGATGGGAAGGGATGACATCCGTTTGTTGAGATAGGCGGTGCCGAGAAGGATGAGGCTTTCGCGCAGGTTCCCGGACGCCGGGAAGTCGCGCATGATCCGATCGGCATCAGTCGCGACCTGGAAGTCGAGGACCGCGCGCAGGAGGTCCTCCTTCGATGGGAAATAGCCATAGAGAGTCGCCTTGGAGCCGCCGAGTCGCTCTGAAAGCGCGGCCATCGAGCAGCGGTCGTAGCCGAGCTTCTCGAACAGCTCCGCAGCGGTCTGCACGATCTCCTTGCGTTTCTCGTCCGTCCTGACCCGGGCCACTTTTGAGCTAACTCCCTGAAATTCAATAACAGTACATGCCAGTTCAGTTATTAGTTGACAAGGGTTGGCGGAATAACTAAACCGTACTGTACAGTTAGAGCGCTTGCGGCGCCGGTAAAAGGGACGATCACAACCATGATACGCTCACGGGCGACGCGGCTTGGCCGCGCAGGCATCCTGTTGCCAATGCTGCTCGCGACCGCTTGCGCGGCAGTTCCAAATCTTGGCGCCAAGCCGATGCCGGCGAGCGCAGCCGATTATGCGTCCGCTCAATCGCTGCAGGGTACAGCCGCGGCGTGGCCGGGAGAGGGCTGGTGGAAAGCGTATGACGATCCACAGCTCGATCGGCTCATCGGCGAGGGGAGTGCAAGATCGCCGGACATGGCGGTTGCCGCAGCACGCTTGCGCGCCGCTCAGGGACTGGCGCAAGTCGCAGGCTCCGCCTTGTTGCCGAGCCTCGATGGAAACCTATCCCTCGACGAGCAGAACCAGAGCCAGAACATTGCGGGAGCGCACGGAAGGGTCCCGGGCGGTTGGCACGCGACCGGCACTTCAGCGCTCGCCCTCAACCTCGATCTCGACCTTTTCGGCAAGAACCGGGCAGCGCTTCGCGCAGCGAGAAAGGACGCAGATGCGGCGCGCTTCGACGTGGAGGAGGCGAGGCTCCTGCTCACCACCGGAATTGCATCCTCTTACGCGGATCTTGCCGCCCTTTACGCGCAGCGGGACAATCTCAAGGCAGCCCTTGATATCCGCAACCAGACGCTGGCCTACGTCAAGCGCCGCTACGATGCCGGCCTCGAGAATCTTGACGCACTGAGGCAGGCCGAGGCCCGTATTCCGGAGACGCGTGGCGATATCGCGGCGACGGACGAAGCGATCATGGTCGAGAAGCATGCGATCGCGGCCCTCGTCGGCAATGGGCCGGATCGGGCGCTCAACATCGAGCGGCCCCGGGCTTCATCGCTGAGGTCCCGCGAACTCCCGGCTGATGCATCGATCAATCTCCTTGGCCGGAGGCCCGATATCGCGGCTGCGCGCCTGCGCGTCGAAGCGGCGGCCGAGCGGATCAAGGAAGCGAGAGCGGCCTTCTTCCCCGACATCAATCTTGGCGCACTTGCTGGCTTCCAGTCCCTTGGTCTTGGCAACCTGCTCAAGGGCGGATCGGCGTTCGCAAGCGCGAGCCCTGCTCTTACGCTCCCCTTGTTTCACGGTGGAGCGCTTCAGGGCCAATATCGCGGCAGCCGCGCCCAATATGACGAAGCTGTCGCAAGCTATGACGGCGAGGTCATCCGGGCGCTTCGCGAAACTGCCGACACCGTGACGAGCCAGAAGATGCTCAAGGTCCGCATCGGCGAAGCACGCTCGGCGCTTGCCTCCTATGAGGACGCGCTGCGCGTTGCGCGCGGTCGCTATTCCGAGGGCCTTTCTTCTTACATCGGGGTGCTGACGGCCGAGGAGAGCGTCGTCAACGCAAGGCTCGCCGTAGCTCGGATCGAGACCCGCGGCTTCACCCTGGACGTGCAGCTCGTCCGCTCGCTCGGCGGCGGATTCAGCGCCGGCTGACCAAGCTTTTCGGAGAATGACCATGGCTGAACGTGATCCCCAGGAAATGCTGAGCAGCGACAGCCAGCAGGTCGAACCGACCGCTGCCGAGGCTGCCGCCGTCACGAACAGCCCGGATCCGCGCCGCAAGAAGGTGATGCTCGGCCTTGCCGGTGCGTTCCTCATCGCCGGTGGGGGCTGGTATGCCCTTCACGACAGCGGCCATGTGTCCACGGACAATGCCTACGTTGGTGCCGACAGCGCGCAGGTGACCCCACTCGTGTCCGCAGCAGTCACCGACGTGAGGGTGGTCAACACCCAATATGTCCGGAAAGGCGACGTACTGCTGCGCCTCGACGACAGTGACGCTCGCCTCGTGTTCGAAAGAGCCGAGGCCGCCTACCTCAAGGCACGACGCCAGTACGCGCAGTCTTCCGCGACGAGCGGCTCGCTTGCAGCGCAGGTCGGTGTTCGCGAGGCCGATATCGGGCAGGCGCATGCACAGCTGACCGCAGCCCAGTCGGCTGTCGAAAAGGCCAAGGCGGACCTTGATCGCCGCGAGCATCTTGCCGGTGACGGTTTTGTGAGCCGCGAGGAGCTGACGAGCTACCGCAATGCCTATGTGTCCGCACAGTCGAACCTTCGGCAGGCGCAGGCCGCGATCGCCCAGGCCGAAGCGAGCCGTGGCGCTGCTCAGCAGACCTATCAGGCGAACCAGGCGCTGATCGCCGGAACCTCGATCGACAGCAGCCCGGACGTTGCCTCCGCCAAGGCCGCTCTCGATCAGGCGAAACTCGATCTTGAGCGCACGCTCATCCGGGCACCGATGGACGGTGTGGTCACGAACCGTCAGGTCCAGGTCGGCCAGCGCATTGCTGCCGGCACATCGGTAATGACCATCGTTCCGGTCGGCGCCGTCTACGTGGACGCGAACTTCAAGGAAGGCCAGTTGACGCGGGTCCGTCCGGGCCAGCCTGTCGAGCTCACCAGCGATCTCTATGGCAGCAGGACCATCTTCCACGGACGCGTGATGGGATTTGCGGGAGGAACGGGATCGGCCTTCGCGCTCATCCCCGCGCAGAACGCGACCGGCAACTGGATCAAGGTCGTCCAGCGTCTTCCCGTCCGGATCGCGCTCGACCCCAAGGAGCTTGCATCGCACCCGCTCCGCGTGGGCCTTTCGATGGAAGCGAAGATCGACGTCTCTGCAAAGGACCGAAGGTGAGCGAACGCGCTTCCGCCCCTACCGGAGCGCTTGCTGGCGGGACGGTGCTTCTCGCCGGGCTGGTCCTGGCGCTCAGCAATTTCATGGTCGTCCTCGATACGACCATTGCCAATGTTTCGATCTCGCACATCGCCGGTGGGCTCGGCATTTCCCCGACCGAGGGCACATGGGTCATCACTTCCTATGCGGTCGCCGAAGCGATCTGCGTGCCGCTGACCGGCTGGCTTGCACGCCGCTTCGGCGAGGTGCGGGTGTTCGTTGCCGGAATGGTGGGCTTCGGCATTTTCTCCTTCCTGTGCGCGATCGCACCAAGCCTTGGCGCGCTCGTCGCCTTCCGCGTGGGCCAGGGTCTTGCAGGCGGTCCGCTCATGCCGATCAGCCAGACATTGCTGCTGCGCATCTTCCCCAAGGAGAAGCACGGAATGGCGATGGCGCTCTGGTCGATGACAACGATCGTTGCACCGATTTTCGGGCCGATCCTCGGCGGTACGATCAGTGACAATTGGGGCTGGAACTGGATCTTCTTCATCAACGTCCCCATCGCCATACTTTGTTCGATTGCAGCAGTTGCACTGCTGAGGGGCGCTGAATCGAAGACCGAGAAAACCCCGGTGGACGGGATCGGCCTTGCCATTCTTGTACTCGCCGTCGGCGCGCTTCAGATCATGCTCGACCTCGGACGCGAGCGCGACTGGTTCGGAAGCGCTTTCATCGTCCAGCTTGCGATCCTCTCGTTCGTCGGCTTCGCATTCCTCATCGCGTGGGAGTTCTTCGACCGGCATCCGATCGTGGACCTCAAGGTGTTCCGGCATCGCGGGTTCACGGTCAGCGTCGTTGCACTCACCTTCACCTACGGCGCGTTCTTCGCGAGCTTGGTGGTGATCCCGCAGTGGCTCCAGACGTCGCTTGGTTACACCGCGACCTGGGCCGGCTACGCGACCGCCTTCAACGGCGTCGCCGCAGTGTTCATGGCGCCCGTTGCTGCAATGCTGTCGCAGAAGGTAGACCCGCGGATCCTCGTATCCGGCGGCATATTGTGGCTCGCCGTAACCTCCCTGACGCGGGTTCTCTGGTGGACCAGCGGCGCCGATTTCTGGACGCTTGCACTCCCGCAGCTGATCCAGGGTGCAGGAATGCCCTTCTTCTTCGTGCCGCTGACCACGCTTGCGCTAGGCGCAGTCGAGGAGAACGAAGTCGCTTCGGCTGCGGGCTTGATGAACTTCCTTCGAACCATGTCGGGCGCGGTCGCGACCGCGATCGGAGTGACGATGTGGGAGAACGGGGCACAAGCGGCAAGGGACAATCTCACCTCCGTTCTCAACGGCACCAAGAGCAACATGCAGGTTCTCCAGGCGCATGGTTTCACGCTGGAGCAATCACGCCTGTTCGTCAGCCAGCTTGTGGATGCGCAGGCGAACGCGATCACGACGGTCAATTTGTTCGAGCTGTTCGCGGCCGTGTTCGTCGGTGCCGCGGCAATCATCTGGCTCGCCCCAAAACCCAAGCATTCCGTCGCCCCGGGCGGCGGCCACTAGAAAGGACAGCCCCATGCTCATTCTCATCGGCATCGTCATCGTCGAGGCGATCCTGCTCGGGCTCACCATCTGGTCAGCGCGCCGGATGCCGATGAGGGCAAGGGCCCGTCTCCCCAGGCGCCGAGACGATCTGCCACACGCCCTTTGATCACTCCGTGCGGCTGCTGAACTCTCCCCCTCGTCCCCAGTAGCCGCGGCGCGGCTGACGATCGACTTCCCCTCCCGACGTCGGCCGCGCCACTTAATATTTGGCGAGGATGAATGCCCGGGCCGCCCGATATTCGGACTGGTTGATGCGACCGTCATGATCCGTATCCGCAAGTTTGCGGAAGGCTTGGGCTGCAGCCTCTGCCTCGCTGGGCTGAAGAAGGATGTCCCCGTCGGTATCGTAATATTTGAGGGCCCAATTCATCAGCACCCAGTCGCGCTCGAAGATCTGCAGCGCCGCAGGAGTCGGATTGAGTGTCTGCCCAGGCGAGGGGCTTGCAACCGCGGCCAAGGCTGCAATCTGCGCTGCAAGGCTGAGCATCCCTCGTTCCACGGACGCCAGAACGCACGAGCGGGCGCCTGCGTTCAGCCGAGGAGATTTCGCTTCGATTTTCTCAAGAGCAAGGAGCGATGGGCCAGAGCGTGCGTTCCCCTGGGGAATCCCCCTTTAACTCCATACCGGGAACGACCAAGCTTCATCGGCTCGAGGAGGGTATCGGGGCTTGGCGCGATCGACCTCGATCAGGCTGAGCTTCGAAGGATAAACGAGGCTGCCTCGAAAATTGAGCCGGAAGGAGACGGCTACGCTCCCGCGCAAATGGCGATGGTCAGCCGCGAAGCTCCGCAGGATCCATAAGACACGCGCGACGCTACAGAGGCGCAGGACGGTGAACGAGCGCTAGGCGCTGAGGGTCTTGATCCGCCCCGGAGGTGGTTCAGCTCGCCGTCAGCGCGCCCCGCACTGCCTTCTGCAATGCGTCGGCTCGAAATGGCTTGGCGAGCAGCGGCGCATCGGGAGCCGTCCTCTTGACGGCGTCGGTTTCGCTGTAGCCCGACACGAACAGGATAGGTTGTTCGGGTCTTTTTGCGCGTATCTGCCGCGCGACATCGGCGCCCGACAGGCCCGGCATGATGAAGTCGAGCACGACAAGGTCCGGTACCTCCCGCTCGAGCGCCGCAAGGCCTTCGCGGCCGTCGCTCGCTTCGCGCACCCTGTAGCCCTGTTCTTCCAGGCTGTTGACAATGAACCCGCGGACATCGGGATCATCGTCGATGACGAGGATCGAGAGAGGGGCAAGCGGCACCATCGATCCGACCGGCTCGTCCGTTCCGGCTACGGCCTCGGTGACGGCACTGTCGGCCTTGCGGAAGAGGAGCTTTACGGCGGTCCCTTTCCCGGCGTGGCTCTCGATCCGGACTCCACCGCCCGACTGGTGCGCCATTCCGTAGACCATCGATAGTCAAAGCCCCGTTCCCTTCCCGACCTCCTTGGTCGTGAAGAACGGCTCGAACGCACGTTCCAGCACCTCGGGCGGCATGCCGACGCCGGTGTCGCTGATGGTGAGTTCGATATAGTCGCCGTCCTCGAGGTCCGGCTCGCCGCTGACGTTCACCCGCTTCGAGGAGAAGGTCAGTGTTCCGCCATCGGGCATCGCATCCCTTGCATTGATCGCGAGATTGAGGACTGCGACCTCGAGCTGAGTGGGGTCCGCCATGACCGGCATCATCGCTTCATCGAGATCGAACTGCTTGCTGATGCCAGGGCCAAGGACATTGCGCAGGAGTGGCCGCATGTTGTGGATGAGCGGCGCGACGAATGTCGGCCTGACCTCGAGCCGCTGGACACGGCTGAAGGCGAGCAGCTGGCCGGTGAGGCGGGCGCCGCGTTCCGCCGCCGCAAGCGCGTTCTCGGCGTAGCGCTTGAGCTTGCCCTCTTCGGCGCGCTTGGCGATGATGTCGAGGCCGCCGACAACCACCGTCAGGAGGTTGTTGAAGTCATGTGCAATC
>DATMHD010000186.1:0-2310 GCA_035555075.1 Sphingomicrobium sp.
TGAAGGCACCGGTCGACGTCACCTACCTCGCTGATACGGTCATCCTGTTGCGCTATTTTGAAGCCTTGGGACGCGTGCGCAGGGCAATGTCGGTGATCAAGAAGCGTACCAGCGCGCACGAGGACACGATTCGTGAGTATCGCATTGACAAGAACGGCATTACGCTCGGGGAGCCGTTGATGACGTTCCAGGGGGTGTTGCGTGGTGTCCCGGAAATCATTGGACACAACGAAACATTGATGAAGCTGGGTAGCGAGTGAAATTCCACGCGTCACAACAGGCGTTAATCCTCGCTCCGCAAGGTCGCGATGCAGTCGTCGCCCGCGATATGCTTGCGGAAGCGCGCATGCCCGCAGCGGTCGTGGCGTCGATTCCCGAATTTTTGGATCGCCTCATCGGGGGAGCCGGGTTCGGCGTTGTGACCGAGGAGGCGCTGAACGGCGCTGACCTTCACACGCTTTCGGAGTGGATCGAAGCGCAGCCCGAGTGGTCGGATTTTCCATTCATATTGCTGACCCAGCGCGGCGGCGGCCTGGAGCGTAACCCGGAAGCGAGCCGCTTCCTGGAGGTTCTAGGCAACGTCACGTTCCTGGAGCGGCCCTTCCACCCGACCACGTTCGTCAGCCTGGCGCAGTCCGCGTTGCGTGCGCGCAAGCGTCAATATGAGGCCCGAACGAGGCTGGAGGAGCTCAACAAACTCGCTGCCGACCTTGAGCGTCGCGTGGAACAACGCACCGCGGAACACGCTTCGACGATCGCGCAGTTGCACGAGGCGCAGAAGCTGGAAAAGCTCGGCCAACTGACCGGCGGCGTCGCGCATGACTTCAACAACCTGTTGACGCCGATCACGGGCGCGCTCGACCTGTTGTACCGGAAATATGCGGACACCGACCCGCGCTCGGCCCGCCTGCTCAGCAATGCGCTGACCGCCGCTGACCGGGCCAAGACCTTGTTGCAACGGTTGCTCGGGTTCGCCCGGCGGCAGGCTCTCACCACCCAGGCCGTCGATCTGGCGACATTGCTTGCCGGAATGCGGGATCTCATTGTCAGCTCTGTCGGGCCAACGATCGATGTCCGAATTCGTCATGAGCCGGATCTCCAACCCGCACTTGTCGATCCGAACCAGCTTGAGCTCGCGATCCTCAACCTGTGCGTGAACGCGCGCGACGCAATGCCCAATGGGGGTTCGCTGACTCTGCTTGCGGAAGAGGTGGCGCTGGGGCCGCGTTCATCGCCCAAGCTGACGCCCGGTTTGTACGTCCGGCTTTCCGTAATCGACGCCGGCGTCGGCATGGATGCCGAAACACTGGCCCGCGCGGTCGAGCCCTTCTTCTCTACGAAGGAATTCGGCCGGGGAACGGGGCTTGGCCTGTCGATGGTGCACGGCCTTGCGGCGCAGCTGGGCGGCGGCTTCGACATCACCAGCGCTCCGGGCGAAGGCACCCGGGTAGACCTGTATCTTCCGATCGCGGCTGAGGGCACAGCGACCGAGCCTCCGATCCTCGCGGCTCCCGTGGTTCAACTGGGCCGTCGCCTGAGGGTCTTGCTCGTGGACGATGAAGACATCGTGCGTGCCGCGACGGCGGAAATGATCCGCGACCTTGGACATCAGGTGGACGAGGCGAACGGCGCGTCCGAGGCGATCGCCAGACTGGAAGATGGCTTGGAGATAGACGCTGTCGTCACGGATTACATGATGCCCGGTATCAACGGCGGGGACTTTGCACGTCGCCTCGAAGCGACACATCCGCACCTGCCGGTGCTGCTCATCACTGGATACGCCGGTCCGACCAATTCGGTGATGCATTTGCCGCGGCTGGCCAAGCCATTCGGCCAGGCGGAGATTGCCGCGGCGCTGGCGGGTCTGTTCCCCGCGGATTCCGATAAGGTGGTTCGCTTTCCCAAGCGCAAACCCGACAGGGCAGGGTAGGGAAGCCTCGCCGGCTGGGGAGTGAGGGGTTGCGAGACGAGGCTTCCGTTACATCGGTGGCAACGCCGCTCGAGCTCGCTAAAGTTGGAACGACGCCGCCAAGACGAGAATTAACGTCCGTCGATTTAAGGGCGTGCGAAGGATTGTGGTTGACGAGAACTTAGCCACGATCCGGGTTTGCGCCTCTATTTCCGCGGCACTGCGGGCGTCCAATTCTCTCGGTTGGGCACCTTGAACGGCTTGAAGGCGTCCCAGCTGCGCTGGTCGTCGGCGATCTTCATCAGCACACTGCAATTGGGGACGGCGAGGTGCGCTACCGTGTAGTCGGGGCGGTTGGCCCGCACGTAATTGATAACGCTCTCGATCGCTGGGAACCAGGC
>DATMHD010000187.1:0-3833 GCA_035555075.1 Sphingomicrobium sp.
ATACGATCAGGCATCCAACGTTCGGATTTGGAGCGCTTTGACCCCTCGCACTCTCCCCAAGTGCAATGGCCTGCCCCATAAGCCGGCCGTCGTCAGTCAATCCCGAACCGCTTTGCGAGCTTCTGATACTGGCGCTGCTGCTCCTTCTGGGCAGCGAGCCTGTCCGCCATGTCTTTCTTCTGATCGGCTACGATCTGCGCATCCGTCCGATTGGATGGATAGAGTTGAACCTCGACCACCTGGGGGGGCATCTCCATGCCGAACTTGGCGTCGAGCACGAATTCGACCACGATGATCGCGGTTGCGAGGAGTGCGAGCGCGCCCCCGATCACCTGTTCGCGGCTGCGCTGACGCATGAATGCGGCAAGGTCGCGCAACGCCGCTCGCGGACTCGACGGGTGTGGAAACCAGGACATGGAGCAAAGATAGGAAAGACGGCATACAATCGCCAGACCATCCGCCGACCACGAAATTCGGCTCTGGAGCGAGAACCATCAGGCCCTTTGCCGATTAGCGCTTCACTACCGCATCGAGCCGCCGGACGGCGCGCTCCTTCCCCATGCGCTCGACCAGCCCAGCCATCTCGGGGCCGCTTTCGCGGCCCGTCAGTGCAAACCGTAGCGGATGGAACAATTCCCGTCCCTTCTTTCCCGTGACCCGCTTCAGCTCGTTGGTAAGCGTGCGCCAGGGCTCGTCCTTCCAGTCGAGCTTTTGCGCGGTCGCTGCGGCCTCCTTCACGAGCAGGCGCTCTTCATGACTAAGCTCAGGCGTGTCGATTTCGCCATTCAGCACTGCAAACCAGTCCTGAAAGTCGCTCAAGCGCTCAAGATTCGGCCGAAGAAGAACCCAGTCCTGCTCATCGGCACCCGCTGGCAAGCGGCTTGCAACTACCTCGTAGGGCAGCAGGTGTAGAAGTCGTGCATTGACCAGTTCGACGTCGTGCGGATCAAAATGCGCCGGCGCTCGGCCAAAGGTGGAAAAGTCGAAGTCTGCGGCAAGTTCCTCGAGACTCGCAAGCGGTTCGACGGGCTGCGATGTCCCAATCCGTCCAAGGACGTCGAGAAGCGCAATGGGCTCCACCCCCTCCTCTCGCAAATGCTCGGCACCATAGGAGCCGAGGCGCTTGGAGAGCTTGCCTTCAGCGGCCACCAACAGCGCTTCGTGCGCGAACTCAGGAGCGGCTGCGCCAAGAGCTTCAAACATCTGAATCTGCGCTGCGCTGTTCGACACGTGGTCCTCACCGCGAACAACGTGGGTGACACCAAGATCAACGTCATCGATCACACTGGGCAATAGATACAGCCAGCTGCCATCCTCTCGCCGGACCACCGGGTCGCTGATGAGGCTCGGGTCAAACCGCTGCTCGCCGCGGATCAGATCGTGGAAGACGATCGGTGCATCGTGATCGAGTCTGAAGCGCCAGTGCGGATCCCGACCCGGCGGAGGCTCCGCATCGGGAGACTTGCGCTCGTAGACCGGAGGGAGGCCCCGCCCCAGTAAGACCTTCCGGCGAAGCTCGAGCTCTTCGCTTGTTTCATAACAGGGATAGACTCGGCCGGTGTCCTTCAATCGCTGGAACTGCCGTTCGTAGAGGTCGAACCGCTCCGACTGTCGGACGAGCCTGTCGGGGACGAGACCAAGCCAGTCAAGATCATCGCGAATGGCGCGGTCGAACGCCGCGGTCGAACGCTCCTGGTCCGTATCATCGATCCTCAGGATGAAGACGCCGTCGTTCTTCCGTGCGAACAGGTAATTGTGCAGTGCGGTCCGGATGTTCCCGACATGCAGACGGCCCGTGGGCGAAGGGGCAAAACGGGTGACGACCGTCATCGCGGCGTCTTCACTTGCGGACCGGTGTGGAAGAAGTTGCTGATCGGATAGCGGCGATCCCGCCCGAAATTCCTGCTTCCGATTTTTACTCCGGGGGGCGCCTGCCGTCGCTTGTACTCGGCCTTGAGCAGCTTGGATTCAATGTCCGCCACAAGGGAAATGTCCTCGCCGGTCGCATAGGCAACCTCCGTGACTGACATTTCCTTGTCGACCAGGCCCTCGAGGATGCGATCAAGGCTGGCATAGGGCGGCAGACTGTCTTCATCCTTCTGGTCGGGCCGAAGCTCCGCAGTCGGAGGCTTCGTGATCACGCGTGCCGGCATCACGGGTCCGTCGGGTCCGAGCGCATCTTCGGGCTTGTTCTCGTTGCGCCATCGCGAGAGCGCGAACACGGTGGTCTTGTACGCATCCTTAAGCACGGAATAGCCGCCCGCCATGTCGCCGTAGAGCGTTGCATAGCCAACGCTCATTTCGCTTTTGTTGCCGGTGGTCAGCAGCATCTGCCCCTCCGCATTCGACAAGGCCATCAGTGTGACCATCCGGAGGCGCGCCTGGACATTCTCCGCTGCAAGGCCGCTGAGCTGGGGCAGCATATTGTCGATTCCCTCGACTCCGGGCCCGATCGAAATGACGTCATGGCGGCAACCGAGCATCCGCGCGCACTCTCTTGCGTCCTCCAGGCTCTCGCTGCTCGTGTATTTGGAGGGGAGCATGACGCCCCGCACCTTGTCGGGACCAAGCGCATCGACCGCCACTGCAGCCGAGAGCGCGCTGTCGATTCCGCCGGACAGCCCAAGGATCACGCCCGCGAAGCCATTGCGTTCCACATAGTCCCGAAGAGCCACCATCATCGCCCGATAGATGTCGGCCGGGAACTCATCGAGCTGATGACTCCGGCGGGTCTCACAGCGCCAGCCGTCAGGTCCGCGAATCCAGTCGGTAAGAAGGAAGTCTTCGTCCCAGTCCGCCATCTGCACGACGCGTTCCCCGTCGGGATGCATCACGAACGAAGAGCCATCGAAAGCAAGCTCGTCCTGACCCCCGACGCGGTTCAGAAACACAAGCGACAAGCCGGTGCTTGTGGTCCGGGCACGTGCGAGCCGGTCACGGATATCGATCTTGTCGAGCTCGTAGGGGCTCCCGTGTGGCACGATGAAGAACTCGGCGCCGAGCTCGGCGAGGTGGGCGCAGACGGGCTCGAGCCACATATCCTCGCAGACCGGTACCCCAAGTCTTACCCCCCGCCAGACGATGGGACCTGGGAGCGGGCCCGGAGTGAAGATCCGCTTTTCGTCGAACGTGCCGTAATTGGGAAGCTCGTGCTTGAACGTACGACCGATGACTCGACCGCCGTCGGCAAGCAGCATGGTGTTGAAGTTCTGGCCTCCCTCGTTGACGATCGTACCAATGAGCATCGCCGGTCCGGGCTCAACCGTCGCTTCCACCAGGTCATCAGTGCATTCATGGACACGGCGTACGAATTCCGGCTTCAGCACCAAATCCTCGGGCGGGTAGCCAACCAGCTGAAGCTCCGGGCAAACGAGAAGGTCCGCACCGACCGCCGCCGCCTTGCTCCGCATCTCGAGCATTGCCGCAGCGTTCCCCTCGAGGTCTCCGACCCGCTGATTCATCTGGGCTAGCGCAATCTTGAGACGGTCAGTCATGAGCGCGATTTAGCGACGATCCGGCGTCCGGCAACCTTTACGGCACTGTGAATGCCTCGCTAAAGCCCGACTCGCCGCTGGGGAACAAACCAATGAAATTGCTCGCCGGGAACAGCAACCTGCCGCTGGCCCGCTCAATCGCCGACTATCTCGAGATGCCGCTCACGGACGCGAGCGTTCGACGCTTTGCCGACGAGGAGATTTTCGTCGAGGTGAACGAGAATGTCCGAGGGGAAGACGTCTTCGTCATCCAGTCGACCAGCTATCCGGCGAATGACAATCTTATGGAGCTCCTGATCTGCATCGATGCACTTCGGCGCGCATCGGCGAAAAGGATCA
>DATMHD010000188.1:0-2914 GCA_035555075.1 Sphingomicrobium sp.
GGGACAGTGGACGACCTCCCTTCTGATCGGGCGCGGCATCGATCGTGGCCCGCACCTGTGGGTCAAACCAGGTCCCGCCCTCCGTGACGGCGGCCAGGGCCTCAATCAGGAGTGCGGGGTCGCCCGTCTTGAGGACGACGCCTCGAACGCCGAGCGCAATCGCCTTGCGGATCGCGTCATCGCTGATCGCGGCGGTTAGCAGAATGACCGGGCGTGGGTCGTTCCGCGAACGAAGCTCGCCGAGCACGTGAAGGCCGGACCCGCCGGGCATCTGGATGTCTAGCACTATCACGTCGGCATCCGAGCCGGCGATCCCGACGAGCGCGTCGGCACCGTTGGTCGCAGTGCCGACGATTTGCTGTCCGTCGTCCCGGAGCAGCGTCTCTAGCGCAGCCTGGATCATCGGATGATCGTCGGCGAGGAAGATTTTCGTCATTCTTTTTCCTGCGGAATTGGAACCCCCACGAGCAGCGTCGTCGTCCCGTTCGCGGCAGTGACCGAAGCGGAACCCCCGATCTCGCCCATGCGCTCGCGGATCGACCAAGGCACCGCCTCGTCATGGCCGCTGTCGGCTTGATCGTCGTTCCGGACGGTGAGATCGAGTTGCGAACCGTCCGCCTGCAGCCGGATGTCGACGGTAGTCGCCGATCCGTGACGGACCGCGTTGGCAACACCCTCTTTGATCATGTGCAGCACGTCCATGTGGAGCCGCGCCGGGATTAGCACCTCGGTCAGTTCCGAGGCGAAATTGCACTGGATCCGCCACTGGCGGGACAATCGACTGCACAACGCCTCCGCTTCGGAGCCGGTGTGTGACAGGTTGACCTTCTCCTGGCGCAATGTGCCGATCGATGAACGCAGGTCCTCCTGTTCGAGCAGCATGAGTTGCTTGAGGTCCTGCAGGTCGTTGGAGACCCCATGCCCCGTCGCGCTCGATCGGCTGATCGCTTCGATCTTGTAGGCGGAGCCCGCCAGGAACTGGACGATCCCGTCATGCAGGTTGCGGGCGATCTGTAGCCGCTCGTTCGCGATCGCGCCGTCTCGAAGGGCCGAGAAAAGCGCGTAGCGTTCAATCAGAAAGGCGAGCTCAGAGCGTAGCCGGTCACCGAGCGACAGATGATCGGAGTGAAGGTCGCGAATCCCGAACAGCAGGAAGAGCCCTCGGCCAAGCTTGCTCTCGACCGGGATGGCGATACCTTGATGGGGAGCGAGCGATTGAACGCTGCGCCTGCCCAGGATCGCGCTCGCTGTCGTGAACTGCGGACGGCTCGACCCGGTGTTGACCAGCGCGCGGTCCTTGGCGGCGTCGAACAAGAAGGCGTGATCGAAGCATCCGGGACCGGCAGCAGGAGCAAGGCGCACGTCCTCGCCATTCGCCTCGAGCGCCTCGCGGGCTCCATCGGCCCAATTCCAATAAGCTTGGGCATGGTCAGCCCCCGTTGCGCGCATCAACTGCTTGAGCGCGGTTGCAAGGGGACGGTCATCGGAGATGGACCGGCTAGGAGCCGGGTCCGGAAGCGACCCCGCGCTGGAGAAGCGACGCCGGACGCCGAACCAGATCAGGACGATGGACAGGATCATCAGATATCCGCTTCGGATGATGAATCGCCGCGCGTCGAAAGGCGCGTCCTCCGAAAGACCGACCACCAGCCCCGCGAACACATAGAGCGCGATGACGACTGCGGCAGTCATCGCGGTTTCGCGCCAGCTCCACCGGATCGCGGAGGACAGAAGCAGGAAGACGAAGAAGAGGAAGTAGGGGCTGGAATAGCCCTGCGGAGGGCCGACGACAGCCACGAAGAAGCACATGTCGATGAGGTGGGTGGCCGCTGCGATGCGCGCGTCGATCCACCAGTTCCGCCAGGTTGCGGCTGCCACCGCGATTGAGAAGACGCAGAAAACGGCGAGGATCGCGATCGTTAGCGAGCCTTGCTCCGGCGGATCCGCCACGGTGCCCAGCAGGAAGATTGCCGCCAGTCCAACTCTCGCAAGTGCGACGACGCGCGCGGAAGGCTGTCCGAATATCCTGTCGAAATTGGCCAAATGCCCCTCCCGGACAGCCTGTCTGCCATTCGTCGTGCAGCCGACCAACTGAAATTTGCACGTGGGTCGAGCGAGTTAGCGATTTTGTCGAGGCGGATACCGAAAGTTAACTAACGATCGATAGTAAGTGCATATCTGACATAGGGCATGGTCGCTTCCGCGGGCTGCCCCAGACCCCAGTCCAGCCGAGCGCATTCCGCGCTAACGGCTCCTTAACCATGCCCGGCAACCCGGCATCAACGGTCTCGCTCCTACAAACTCGCTTACCGCTCGGACGGCGGTCGAGACGAGGTCTCGTGGAACCAAGGAGTCAGATCATGAGCATGTTTCGCAAGCTTTTCAAAAACGAGAAGGGCGCCACCGCCATCGAGTACGGCCTGATTGCCGCTCTCATTGCGGTTGCCGCCATCGGCGCGATGCAGGGCATCGGCAACAGCCTGAATAACACGTTCAAAAACGTGTCGAACCACCTCGGCTAAGAGCTAAGCTCCGCTCCAAGTACGGGGAACGGCCGGGCCAACGCCCGGCCGTTTTTCTATGTGGATTTGCGACTATCGTGTTCAACGATGCGACCTTCAGATGAGCTCTCCGGCTGAAGGGCAGCCGTCCACATTCCGTTCTGCGTCCAACAAGGTAGTACGAGCCCCGAAAATTCCAGCGAACGCGTGGAGCTGCAATGTCTGCAATGGGTCGAAAGCAGACGTTCGGCTCATTGCGATTTCGCTGTCCTACAACCCACGTCCTGTGCTTGCCTTAGGCTCCAACGCAGGAAGCCGCGCTTGCACCCTCTCTCCCGTTCCGCCGTCCGAGCCGCGCTCACGAGTGGACTGCGGGCCGGGCCGTCACCTTCATCGTGACCCTCGCTGCCAGC
>DATMHD010000189.1:0-3311 GCA_035555075.1 Sphingomicrobium sp.
TTCGCTTCCTGCATGTTCTCGGCGATCTTGCGCCTGAGGCCAACCACCTTGATCGTCTCGTCGGCGCGCGCTGCACCTTGCGGGCGGGCCGAGACGGTCCCGCCATTATAAAGAAGATATGCGTCAAGGTCGGAGTGACGGATCCGGTCGCTGCTCGTCTTCACCCTGGATAAGTCAACGCCAAGATCGCGCGCCCTCGCGCGTACCGCGGGCGAGGCGAGGACATGGCCCTCGGCTTCCCTTGTCCGGACTTCAGGCTCCACTCTCGGGCCGGTTTCGGCTGCGGGAGCCTCGCGGTCCCGGGGCTGCTCGGGGACGTCGTCGGCGCCGGTCACGGGAATCTCGCGGGCCTGTTCAGGCGTTGCTTCAACCGCGCCGTCGGCAAGCGGCCGTTCTTCCTTGCTGTCGTCGCTCGCTTGCGCCGCGCGATCCGCCCCCTTCGTCTCGATGACGGCGAGCACCGAACCGATCGGAACCTGGTCGCCGACCTCGCCCGCAAGCTCCAGTACCTTGCCAGCGACCGGGCTCTCCATTTCGACTGTGGCCTTGTCGGTCATCATGTCGGCGATCTGCTGGTCTTCGGTGATCGTGTCGCCGACCTTCACGTGCCATGCGACGATCTCCGCCTCGGCAATGCCCTCGCCGATGTCGGGAAGCTTGAATTCGAAGCGGGCCATCAGTCTGCCATCACTTTCTCAAGGGCGCGTTTCATGCGCTTGGGTCCCGGGAAATAGGACCATTCGAATGCGTGCGGGTAGGGTGTGTCCCACCCGGTGACGCGCTCAACCGGCGATTCCAGATGATAGAAACAGCGTTCCTGGACGAGCGCGACGAGCTCGGCGCCAAAGCCGCTGGTGCGCGGCGCTTCGTGGACAACGAGGCACCGGCCCGTCTTCTTCACCGATTGTTCGATCGTCTCGAGGTCCAGTGGAACAAGCGTCCGAAGGTCGATGACTTCGGCATCAAGCCCCTGTTCCTCGACTGCTGCAAGGGCGACATGGACCATCGTGCCATAGGCAAGAACGGTAAGGTCGCTTCCTTGACGGACGACGGCCGCCTTTCCGATGGGAACCGTGTAATGGCCTTCCTGGACCTCGCTTGAAGGATGCTTGGACCAGGGCTTCACCGGCCGGTCGTGATGCCCGTCGAAGGGGCCATTGTAGATGCGTTTGGGCTCGAAGAAGATGACGGGATCGGGATCCTCGATCGCGGCGATGAGGAGCCCCTTGGCATCCCTGGGACTCGAGGGGATGACGACCTTCAGGCCCGCAATGTGGGTGAAGAGCGATTCCGGCGACTGGCTGTGCGTCTGGCCGCCGAAGATGCCGCCGCCATAAGGCGTCCTGATGACCATCGGCATGCTCCATTCGCCCGCGGTCCGGTAGCGCATCTTCGCGACTTCGCTGACGATCTGGTCGTATCCTGGATAGATATAGTCGGCGAACTGGATCTCGACGACGGGCTTGAGGCCATAAGCCGCCATCCCGACGGCCATTGCAACGATCCCGCCCTCGGCGATCGGCGCATCGAAGACGCGGGTCTTGCCGAACGTCTTCTGGAGGCCTTCGGTCACCCTGAAGACGCCGCCGAAATAGCCGATGTCCTCGCCGAAGACGACGATGTCGGGATCGCGCTCCATCATTACCTTGTGGGCGTCGTTGAGCGCCTGGATCATGTTGAAGGTCGGCATCAGTCGCGTCCCTCGCCCAAAGCTTCGTCGCGCTGCTCGCGAAGGTGCCAGGGAAGCTCGGCATAGACATCCTCGAACATGGTCTCGACGCCCTCCTTTCCCTGCTCCGGGAGGATGCCGAGCTTTTCAGCTTCCTTCTGCGCCAGGCGGACCAGGGCATCGCACTCGGCAGTCATCGCCGAATGGCGTTCCTCGTCCCACTCGCCAATTGCGAGGAGATGGGCTTTCAAGCGTTCGATGGGATCGCCGAGTGGCCAGGATTTCGCTTCGTTGGTCGGGCGGTAGCCTGAAGGATCGTCGGACGTCGAATGGCCCTCGGCGCGGTAGGTGAAGAATTCGATGAGGGTCGGACCAAGGTTCGACCTGGCGCGCTCGGAGGCCCAGCTGACGGCTGCATAGACGGCAAGCGCGTCATTGCCGTCGACCCTTAAACCGGCGATGCCGTAGCCGACGGCGCGCTGCGCGAAGGTCGCGCGTTCGGCGCCAGCGATGCCCGAGAAGCTCGAGATCGCCCACTGGTTGTTGACGACCGCGAGGATGACGGGGACGTTATAGACTGCGGCAAAGGTCATCGCGCTGTGGAAATCGCCCTCGGCGGTGGCGCCGTCGCCAACCCATCCCATGGCGATCCGGCTATCGCCCTTGATTGCCGAGGCCATCGCCCAGCCGACCGCCTGCGGGAACTGTGTCGCAAGATTGCCCGAGATCGAGAAGAAGCCGTGCGCCTTGTCCGAATACATGATCGGAAGCTGGCGGCCTTTCAGCCGGTCGCCAGGGTTGGAGTAGATCTGGCACATCATTTCGCTCAAGGGATAGCCGCGCGAGATGAGAAGGCCCTGCTGGCGGTAGGTCGGGAAGTGCATGTCCTCGCGGTCGAGCGCAGTCTGGGCTGCGACCGCGATCGCCTCCTCGCCGGTGCACTTCATGTAGAAGCTTGTCTTCCCCTGGCGCTGGGCCCGGTACATGCGGTCATCGAAGATCCGGACCGTGACCATGTCGCGGAGCATCTTGCGCAGGGTCTCGGGATCAAGCTTTGGGTCCCAGGGGCCGACCGCCAGGTTGTTTCGATCGAGCACTCGAACGAGGTTGGTCGTCAGCGGGTGGGTATCGGCGGCCGCAGCACTGGTGTCAGGCCTCGGCGCGCTTCCTGCGGCCGGGATCTGAAGGGACGAGAAGTCCGGCGTGTCACCGGGACGGAAGGAAGGCTCGGGCACGTGCAGCGCGAGCTTGGGCGCATTGCGGCGCAGGCTTGGATCTTTGTCGCTCATACCTCTCTCGACGCGCCGCTTAGTCGTGAGTCCATCCGGGGGCAACTGGAGGTGTAAATAACACTTTACATCGGGCGGACGAGAGGTCCGTTGATCGAGAGGCTTGGGTCCTTGGTACTTTGCGTTGACGGTCCGCAAAGCTCGAGAGTAGGGCGCCTCTCATGCCCGAGCACAGTGACAGCCCGCCCGACCGCCTCTCACTCGATCCCAGGAGCGAGCATTATGACGAAGCGCTGCTCAGCCGCGGCGTCGGCATCAAGTTCAACGGTCAGGAAAAGACCAACGTCCTTGAATATTGCATTTCGGAAGGCTGGATTAAGGTCGCTGCCGGCAAGAGCCGCGACCGCTTCGGC
>DATMHD010000190.1:0-4495 GCA_035555075.1 Sphingomicrobium sp.
CGGCACGACTGCTGCCCACCGTACGCCCGCATATCCTCGGAAATCTCTTTGCCAATCTGTGCGCGGCTGCTCCGCCAAGGGGCCGCGATACATTCGAGATCACGCGCTTTTGCCTGTCACGACGGCAGAGCTCGAAGGCGAGACTCGAGACGCGCAACGAACTTGTAAGCGCCCTTGCCTGGCACGCACTCGGCAGCAAGATCCGAACCTATACCGGGGTTGCCGAAATGGGCTGGCTTCAACAGATTCTCGCCTTTGGGTGGGACTGTCGTCCGCTAGGCGTCCCGGCACGGTTCAACCGCACCATGATCGGCGCGCTAGCAATCGATATCACCGCCGAAACCCCCGCCCTCCTCGCCGAGAACGGCATCTGGCGGCAGCCTCACCCTGCCCCGATGCCGCAGGCGGCCTGAGGAGCGGATCGCAATGACTTCAAAAGCGGGACTTCATTCCCAGATCGAGCAGTGGTCGGACCTCCTGTCGAGGCAAGGCTGGTGCATCATCCCGGCCCTTGTCGCGGCCGGAACAATCGCTGACCTCGACAGCGACCTCGCTGTCGATTTTGCCGAGACGCCGTTTTGCGAAGGGGGTTTCTACGGACCTTACACGAAGCGCTTCGGGCGCTTGCTCCTCAGATCCGCGATCACGGCCAAGCTCGTCGAGCACCCGCTCATCACCGGCATTGCGCGACGGGTCCTCGAGCCCTGGTGCGACACGATCCAGCTCAATCTTACCCAGGCACTGGCACTCCATCCGGGTGCTCCGCCGCAGCTCCCGCATCGGGATCAGGACATGTGGCGGGGAAGCATCGGAGAGGTCGAGTATCTCGTGAATGTGATGTGGCCGTTCACTCCGTACACGTCGGAGAACGGAGCCACCCTCATCTATCCCGATAGCCATGGATCAAAGGCGCTGGATCCCCGGATTCCAAGCGCCCATTTTGCTGCGGAACTGGAGCCCGGGTCAGCCCTCCTGTTCCTTGGATCGACACTTCACGGTGCCGGCGGAAACCGGAGCAATGAGGTCCGTCGCGGAGCGATCGTCAGTTACTGTCTCGGCTGGCTGAAGCCGTACGAGAACCAGTGGCTCGCATATCCCCCGACCATCGCTAAGCACTTCGCACCTGAGCTTGCAGCACTTGTCGGCTATGCGCAGCATCGGCCGAACCTCGGGAATTTCGAAGGCCAGTGCCCTTCAGTGCTGCTGAAGGAAAACGTGCCTCGAAGGTTGGCGGCAAAAGACGCATTGAGGCCCGACCAGGAACAACAGCTGGCCGAGTTCATCAGAGGTCAGCAGTCGCCCGAGCGGCGCGAGCGCCGATCGACCATATGAATCGCCCCGGCACCTTCGATCGCGTTTATGCAGCGATCAAGCAGCAGCTGCGCTGCGGCCTTTTCCGGCCCGGGGATCGCCTCGAGCCTGCAGTGCTTTCCTATGAACTTAACGCCAGTGTCACCCCGGTGAGGGACGCCCTCCATCGACTGACCGGTGAGCGCCTCGTGGAGGCGCCCCGTCATGAGGGCTTCCGGGTACCAATGATCACCGAAGCGGCGCTGCGGCACCTCTACGGATGGCACCGCAATCTCCTCTTGCTGGCGCTCGTCAACAATCGCGCGATGCCTTCGCCAAGTGAACTCATCGGAGGCGAATATTCGGGCGCGCCGGGCATCGTGCGGCGAATTTTTCTGACGCTCGCGCAAAGGGCAGGCAATCCGGAACATCTGGCTGCGCTCGAAAGTGTCGCCGAGCGCCTTCAGCCGATCGAGAGGCTCGAGCCCGTGGTGCTCCAGGGCATCGAGGAGGAGAAAACGGAATTCGAGGTCGCGCTCGAAGTCGGGAACGTCAAAGCACTTCGGCGCGCAATCGTTCGATATCATCGCCGCCGGATCAGATGCGTCCCGGAACTACTCGAGCATCTCCTCAAGGATTAGCCGCCAACATTTTGATTACGCTGGCCGAATTAGTTCGGGATGCCCGGGTGCGCGCCTTAGCCTCAGGGCGCCGCCAGTTGGGCGGCATTTCCCAAGATGAGGAGACAAGGACATGCCTAATCAAAAGAGCGACAAGCAGCGTCAGTTCGTTGGCCGCGTCAGCATTGACACGAAGGGACCTCCGGGAATCTTCATGGAAAGGACAGGCCTCTGGGACGGCGAGCACCTCACCAGGTAGGGAACTTGCCGCCGTGCCGCCAACAATATGGAAATAGAGATCGATTAGGTTCGGTACCGGCAAGACCGGCAAATAGAATCTCCCCGCTGCGATGATGCGCAGCGAGAGGAGATGAAACAGTGAAGAAGCTCAACACAGCGACCGCATCCCGGTCACTTCTTGGAAAGGTCAGCATCTCGACGCTCGGCGACGTCAATGGCGTCCTCGAGGTCGCGGGGTTGTACATCCCGTCAGTCCGCCTTTCCTGAAACAAGGCCTGGTGTGGCAGCGCGCCGGTATCACTGGCGCGCTGCCCGCCATCCCCACCCTCGCATGCGGACCATCAGCTTCGGATCGGTTCAGGGTCGCTTCGTCCTTATGGACGAACGCAGCGACAGCTATTTCACGATTGGATCCGAACTCCAGGACGACATCGAAGAGGTCGTCGAAAATGGCGGCCTCTTGCCGTCAGACCATCGGCTCCGGAGGGTGCTCGAAATCGGCGATGAACGGGCATGGATCCTTCGCGCTTGCGCCAGTCCAGCCGCAAGATCCCTCCTCGACGACCCGTCGCCCTCGCGCACCAGGATCGATGACATTCTGCGCGTCGCATTCCTCCTCCGGAAGACGAAGGGGCAATTGCGATCCTGGCCGATTGAACGCCTGCTGCGAGATATTTTCCGCCGCACACCACGCCTGACCTCGGCCGTGCCCTTGATCGATCGAGCCTTGCGCTTCCGAGCGGCGCGAAAGCTCGTTCCAATCAAACCAAATTGTCTCCTCGATTCACTATCGCTCGTTCGGTGGCTCGGTGCGGGTGAAGAGCCGGTCTCGCTTCTGTTCGGCGTCAAACTCGATCCGTTTGCCGCCCACTGCTGGCTTCAGTCCGGCGCGCTCGTCCTCAACGACCGGACGGAGAATGTCGCAGCGTTCACCGTGGTCCGATCGACCGGATGTTCGGACCTTACGCGATAGCGATCGGGCGCGGCGCCCATCGTCACGCGCTCGGCGAGCGCGCGGCGCTGCTTGATATGCCGGTGCGCATCGAGATGGCCGACCTCCTCCTGGTCGGCGCAGCAGGTACCTCGGTCCTCAAGGGATTGAGGTCCATCCTTGTCGGCCAGATCTTCACGGCCGGCAACGAGTGTCTGCACAAGCTTCCGCCTGCACTCGAGAGCTGGGGCGCGCAGTCACACTCTCACGAGGCTCCGCCCAACCTGTGGGGGAATTTCGCCTTCTTCTGGGCGACGCCCGATCGGGCGAGCGTCTATCGCGAACCTTCGGGCTCCGTTCCTGTCTATCGCTGCGGCGAAGACGAACAGGCAGTCTTTGTGTCGGACGCCAAATTCGCACGGGATCTTGGGCTTCTTGAAGACCCGGTGATCGACCGGAGATTTCTCGCCCACTGGCTCCAATATCCATTCCTGAGGACGCGCCGCACCGGGGTCCTGGGGTTCGAGGAACTCCTGCCCGGGATGCTCATCAGCACAAGCGGTTCGGGAGGTTGGGTCGAATGCTCTGCATGGCACCCGTCAACTTTTGCGGCGAAGACGCAGGCTGCACCCGAAGATTACGCTTCGAGGCTTCGCTCCACGGCCCTTGATGTCGTGGGCCTACAGCTCGATTTCGCAAATATGCTCGTGAGCTTGTCGGGGGGCCTCGATTCTTCGATCATCGCTTCCTGTCTCAAGGCCGCCGGACGCGAGTTTGGCTGCATCAACTTTGCGACACTTTCGCGCGAGGGCGACGAACGCGAGCATGCCCGCGAGGTCGCTAGCGCGCTTGGGGTGAACCTGATCGAGATCGGCGAGCTCCCACCGGCTCCGCTCGAATTGCCGGGTGAGCTCTCTTTCAGACCTCTCATCAACCCTTTGCTTGCTCCATTCGAGACCGCGATCGCGGCCGCGGCTCAGAAGCTTGATGCGGCCTTGTTCATTGACGGTGCCGGCGGCGACAATCTCTTCTGTTCGGTTTCGAGCGCCGCTCCGGTCATTGACGCGCTAATCAGTTTGAAGTTCGGAGATGCCGCCGCCGTCGTCCGTGACATCGCTTCGCGCGCAAACTGCACCCTGTGGGAGGTCCTTCTGGCCACGGGACGGCGACTTCGCCGTCGTCGACCCGCATGGAAGGAGGATCGCTCATTCCTCCGCTCCGAATGCCTCCTTGGCCAACCCGAGCTTCATCCCTGGCTTCAACAGCTCCCTGTTCCGCCGGGAAAGCGTGAGCATGTCGAAGCCCTGGTTCACATCCAGCATTTTCTCGATCGGTCCTCGCCTTCCCTCGAGCAGCTTCACCCGCTTCTTGCGCAGCCCCTTCTCGAACTCTGCCTGCAAATCCCGTCGTGGTT
>DATMHD010000191.1:0-11880 GCA_035555075.1 Sphingomicrobium sp.
GCATCGACGAGCGGGAGGTGCGGCCCGATCGCCCCTACAAGTCGGTGAGCGCGGAACGCACCTTCGACGAGGACCTCCGGGATCCCCATCGGCTCGCGGCCGAGCTCGGGCGCATCGCTGGCTATGCCTGGGTCCGGGTCGAGCGCGCCGAGGTCGTCGGCCGGACCGTGACGCTCAAGGTCAAATATGGGGACTTCACGATCATCACCCGCTCAAAGAGCTTCGCTGGCCCGGTTCCCGACCAGGAGACGTTCGCCGCTGCCGGCCAGGCACTACTTGGCTCGCTTCATCCCTTATCCAAAGGTATAAGGCTCCTTGGTCTTGGCCTGCATAACCTAACCGAGGTCAACAGCGAGGTACCGGCTCAGCTGGGACTCGCAATCTGAGGCCAGTTGTGATATAAAATTGTCATACGGGGCCGCCGCGATTCAGCAGTGGCCCTTAAATTCAAGGGAAGCCACGAAACAGGCTGGGGAGCCACGACCTTCTGGTCGATGTTGGGGGCGGTACTTCGGTACTGGCTCGTCTGCCGCAATTTGAAAGGTGAGCAATGGCTACAAAGGCGCTTAGCTTCGACGTCGGTGATTATGTTGTGTACCCCAAGCATGGCGTTGGCCGTGTCGTCGAGCTGCAAAGCACCGAAATCGCCGGAACCCGTCTCGACCTCTACGTGCTGCGGTTTGAGAAGGAGAAGATGACCCTTCGCGTTCCCGTGAACAAGGCGGACTCGGTGGGCATGCGCAAGCTGTCCAGCGACAAGACTATGAAGGACGCCCTCGAGACGCTGAAAGGTAAGCCAAAGGTCAAGCGCACCATGTGGTCGCGCCGGGCTCAGGAATATGAGGCGAAGATCAACTCGGGTGACCTGACTTCGATCGCCGAGGTGGTCCGCGACCTGTTCCGTCCGGACGATGCGCCCGAACAGAGCTATTCCGAGCGGCAGATCTTCGAGGCGGCTTCGTCGCGCCTTGCGCGCGAGCTCGCTGCGATGGAGCAGACCGACGAGAAGTCGGCGCTCGCGAAGATCCTCGAGATCCTCAACAAGGCCTGGCCTATCCACAACAAGGCCAAGGAAATCGCCTAAAACTTCAACCTTGCCGCTTGCGGGGGGATGAAGGAAAAGGGGCGCCCGCCGGGCGCCCTTTTTTTGTGCTTGCTGCAGTTCTGACACCGGTGTATTGCAAAGCTAATACACGTCAAGGAGCACACGCATGCAAAGGTCCATCGCCCCAGTCATCGCTGCTTGCGCGCTGGCGGGCTGCCAGGTCCATGCCGAGGATGGCGGCCCGACAGTTTCCCGCAATTACCAGATCGGCAACTTCCAGCAGATCGAGGTCGCGGGACCCTATGACGTGGAGGTCAAGACCGGACCGGCGATCAGCGTCTCCGCGCGAGGCGGCGAGAAATTGCTCGAGCGCACCACGGTGGAAGTCCGCGGAGACCGGCTCGTGATCCGGCCCGAGAACCACCACGGCTTCTTCAACTGGAGCTGGGGGAACAGAGGCAGCGCGAGCTTCACCATCACCGTCCCGCAGCTGACCGGCGCTACGATTGCAGGTTCGGGCGGCATCCGCGTTGACCGCATCGCCGGCCAGCAGTTCGACGGCAAGGTCGAAGGCTCTGGCGGGCTCGACCTTGGAACCGTGGACGTCCAGGCATTCACGCTTGCGATCGCGGGCTCTGGCAGCGCCAAGGCGGCGGGCGGCAAGACGCAGGATGCGAAATATGAAATTGCAGGCTCGGGCGATGTCGACGCAGCAGCAGTTCAGGCGCAGCAACTCAAGGTCTCCATCGCCGGTTCGGGCGGTGTCAGAGCCCATGCCAGCGGTACCGCCGACATCAGCATCCTTGGGGCCGGCGATGTCGACGTTGCCGGCGGCGCCAAGTGCAACGTCAGCAAGGCGGGTTCCGGAAACGTCCGCTGCTCGTGAGCCGCTTTTAGAGAAGCGTTAACCATGTCGGTGGAAGGTGCTGCCATGCGCACCTCCCTTTTTGGCATTCTTGCCGCCTCCCTCGTCGCAGCGCCGGCCGCTGCGGCGACCCGCAACTTCGGCGTCTCGAGCTTCACGAAGATCCGCGTGGATGGACCCTACAAAGTGTCCATTTCAACGGGGGTTCCGGTGTTCGCGCGAGCGAGCGGCGCGCCGGCCGCGATCGACCGTGTCGCGATCGAGGTCCAAGGCGACACTTTGGTGGTCCACTCAAGCCAGTCTTGGGGCGGGTTTCCGGGCATCGATCCGGGCCCGGTCGAGATCAGCGTCGGAACCCACGATCTTGCAAATGCGTCCCTGTTGGGCGCCGGAAGCCTCGCAATCGACCGGGTGAAGGGACTTACCTTTGCACTCTCGATCCAGGGTTCGGGAGCTGGCGAGATCGGCGAAGCGAATGCGGATCAGCTGGTCGTGAACCTCGATGGAAGCACAAGCGCCAAGCTTGGCGGCCGCGCCGGCAAGCTGACCGTGCTTGCGCGCGGCGTTTCGTCGCTAAATGCCGCGGCGCTCACCACGCCCAATGCCGTGATCAGCGCCCAAGGCACCGCGACGGTTGATGCCGAGGTCACCGACACTGCAAAGATCAATGCCTGGGGCCCAGCGACAATACGCCTCACCGGAAGGCCTTCCTGCACATTAAAGGTCAGCGGCTCCGCAACCGTCAGCGGGTGCAGATCCGCTCAGTGAACTGAGGCGGAGGCCTCGACGCCGGAAAGGAAGTCCCAGAGCGCGCCTGCAAGCTCCTCGCCTGCGGCAATGGCCTGCGCCTTTTCGTTATCTGGGAGGCGCTCGAGCAGCGTCCGGCAAACGGAACTGTGTTCGACGTCGGCCGTCTCGTGAACCCTGAAGAAGCGCAGCGTCTCCTCATCCTCGATGCCGTACCGTTCTACGAGGCCTTCGATCTTCGCCGAGGCAACGGCGGGGAACTGGCTTTCATAGGCATACAGGGCACCAAGACCTGCGGCAAACGAGTGATTCGCGAGGCGCCTAAACGTGTCGATCAGTGAATGGGTCTGTGCATTCAGAGCCTGGGCGCGAACGGCCTCCTCGCTCTCGCCAAGACCGCAGGCAAACATCAGCCACAGACTTGCGTGATCCTGCTTATCTGCTCCAACGCCCTCCTCTTCGGCAAGGTTCTCGGCAAGCATTCGCCGCCCGTCACGATCGGAGCAGGCGCTATGGACGGCGCTCACCGCCCTCGGAAAAGCCTCGACATGATGGAAATATTGACGCGCGTAGGAGCGGAGCGTGTCGAGCGGCAGCCGCCCTTCAGTCCACGCCTGGTAGAAAGGGTGCTTGAGCATGGCGTGTTCCGCGACCTTGTTGTCGATCGCCGCCGAAACCTTCATCTGCGCCATGACCTTGTCTCCCGCTGTTGGTGAGCTCGCCGTTAGTGGCGGAGCGAAGAGTCGGCAAGCCGACAAGGCGCCCAATCAGGGGCACGATTCCCCTCCTCAGTCGTTTCAACCGCGACAAAGAAATGAGGGAGCTAAGCCATGTATCTCGGTATCGGCGGGCTGATCCTGCTCATCATCATCCTCTACATTCTGTTCAGGTAGAGAAGGCCCGCTCAAACGAGCGCGAGCGCGGCCAGGCGACCGTAAAGCTGCGCCGGCAAGGCCCCAAGTCCGCTGCCGTCGTCGCTTTTCGGTGCGTCGCATTCCTCAAGATAGCGCCAGCCCTGGTGAGCGCGGCGCGGCGTCGGCGATACGGTCCTCAGCGTCGCCGAGCAGACGATGTCGATCCGGCCGTCGTCGCGATCGTCGAGGCGAAGAATTTCCTGGGCAGCAACCAGCCGGTGCTTCACGATCCAGTGAAGCGATCCCCCGATCAGCTCCTTGTCCCGCCTCGGGCGCATCCTTGTCACGACCCGCACCTCTCCGCCGGCGGACCGTGCGGCGATGCGCTGCTGCAAGACTTCAAGGTCCCTGCAAGCGAATGCGACTTTGGTGAGATGGAGAGTCGGCACGGCATTGATGGTGCCGGACTAACCCATGATTCGCAACGCCTTAGCTGCCAAGTCCAGCCAGCGCGGCAAGTCCGAGAAAGCTGAAGAAGCCGGTCACGTCGGTGATCGTGGTCACGAATACGGCGGACGAAACCGCAGGATCGACCCCCAGACGGTCGAGCGCAACCGGGACCAGAATCCCTCCGAGACCTGCAGCAAGATTGTTAATGATCATCGCTGCGCCGATCACCGCGCCAAGAAGGAAGCCGCCCGGCACCGGGTGAATAACCCCAAAGACGAGCGCCACTCCTGCACCGATCAAGAGACCCAGCGAGAGGCCGTTGGCAAGTGCGATCGTAAGTTCGCGCATGAAGGCTCTTAACGTATTGGATTCGGTTAGCTGGTTCGTCGCCAATGCCCTTACTGCAACAGCAAGTGTCTGGGTCCCGGCATTCCCGCCCATGCCCGCAACGATCGGCATGAGAACGGCAAGCACTGCATATTTCCCGATCTCGCCCTGGAAGAGGCTCACGACGCTTGCTGCGAGAATCGCGGTCCCAAGATTGATCACCAGCCAGAACAGGCGGCGACGGACGGTCAGCGGAACCGGTTCGTTGATGTCCCCCTCACCAGCGCCAGACAGCAGCAGCACGTCCTCGCCGGCTTCCTCCTGGATGATATGGACGATGTCATCGACTGTGATCATGCCGACGAGCCGCCCGGCATCGTCGACAACGGCCGCGGAAACGAGCGCATACTTCTGGAAGCGAAGCGCCACGTCCTCCTGGTCCATGTCGACCGGGATGAGCGTCTGTTCCCTTGCCATGATATCGCTGACGAGGGCCGTTCGCGGGGTCCTCAGGATCGTAGAGAGCTTGCAGGTTCCAACCGGATGGTGATCGGTGCTGACAACGAAGACTTCCCAGAAATCGGTGGGCAGATCGGCAGTCGAACGCAGATAATCGATGACCTGGCCAACCTTCCAATGCTCGGGCACGGCGCAAAGGTCGCGCTGCATGAGCCGGCCGGCCGATTCCTCAGGGTAGCCAAGCGCTTCCTCGACCGCAGCGCGATCGTCGGGTTCCATTGCCCTCAGAACGGCCTGTTGCTCGTCGCGGTCGAGGTCCTCGATCAGCGCGACTGCATCGTCCGTCTCGAGCTGGCCCGCGATGTCGGCAACCTGCTGCGGCTCCATCTCGTCGAGAAGGCCCTCGCGGACATAGTCGTTCATTTCCGCGAGGACGTCGGGGCTGATGATGCCAGCGAGCGCCTTCACGAGCCCTTCGCGCTCGTCGCGCGCTGCAAGCTCGATCAGATCGGCAATATCTGCCGGGTGCAATGGCTGAACGAGCCTCCGGGCAGTCTCGTCGTCCCCGGCGTCGACGGCATCGAGGACGCGGTCGACGAACTCGGGCCGCAGACGATCTTCCTCATCGACAGGGGAAGCGGCGGAGGCATCGGGCGGGGCGGCGATGTGCTCGCTCTCGCTCATCGAATAACCCCTCTTTTGAACCGCCGTTGCCCTCCTATGGTCGAGCCCGCTCTGGCGCAACCACCTCTGCGATCCTAAATCGCGCCTCTTTCGAACCTTTTATCGAGGAGCAATCCATGGCCGACGCCGACCGTCTTCACCTCACCCTTTCAACCGGTGGCGACGTCGTCATCAAGCTCCGGCCGGACCTTGCGCCGGGGCATGTCGAGCGCATCACCGATCTTGCGAACAGCGGTTTCTACGACGGCGTGGTGTTCCACCGCGTGATCCCCGGCTTCATGGCCCAGGGCGGCGATCCGACGGGCACCGGTTATCACGGCTCGGATCTTCCGAACCTAAAGGCCGAATTCTCCGGCGAGTCGCACAAGCGCGGAGTGGCATCGATGGCACGCTCGCAAAACCCCGACAGCGCCAACAGCCAGTTCTTTATCGTGACGGAAGATTCACCCTTCCTTGATCGCCAATATACGGTCTGGGGCGAGGTCGAGAGCGGAATGGAATATGTCGACGCGCTTCCCACGGGCGAACCCCCGCGCGAGCCCGGCAAGATCGTAAAGGCGAGCATGGGCAAGAGCCGCGAGTGATCAAGGTCGCGCTCGTCACCGGAGCGTCCGCCGGCCTCGGCGTCGAGTTTGCTCGGCAGCTCTCCAAAAAGGGTCACCGCCTCGTCTTGGCGGCTCGGCGAAAAGAGCGGCTGGATGGCCTTGCAAAGGAGCTTGGCAACGCGCGCGCGCTGGCGATCGACCTTTCGAAGAAGGACGCTGCAGCACGGCTGATGGCCGACCTCGAGACGCATGGCGAATCCGTCGATCTGCTCGTCAACAACGCAGGATTTGGCCTGATCGGCCGTTTCGCCGAGCTCGACCCCAAGCGCCTGAGGCAGATGATCGACCTCAATGTCGCGACGCTCACGGATCTTTGCCGCGCAGTTGCTCCGGCAATGATCGAGCGGGGGTCGGGCGCGATCATCAATGTCGCCTCGACTGCTGCTTTCCAGCCCGGCCCCAAGATGGCCGTCTACTTCGCAACAAAGGCTTTCGTCCTTTCCCTTACCGAAGCATTGCACGAGGAGCTGGCGCCCAGCGGAATCCACGTGACCTGCCTCTGCCCGGGTCCGACCCGGACCGAGTTCGGCGACGTCGCAGGCTTTGGGGGAAACGGACTGTTCGACAAGGTCGCGATGAACTCAGCGGAAGTTGTCGAGGCGGGGCTCAGCGGGCTCGACAAGAACAAGGCCGTCGTGGTTCCTGGTGTCGTCAACAAGCTCATTGCGAACAGCGGTCGTTTCGCGCCCCGCTTCCTCGTTCGCAAAATCGCTGGCGCGATCAAATATTGAGCGGCAGTTGAAACCGCGCCGCTCCGCCGCCGTTGCGTATCCGGTATGATGGAGCGGGTCAGGAGAAAGAATGCCTGAAGCAGATACGATTGATCGGGTGGCCGCGCGCAGGATCCAGGTTGCAAGCCTTCCACCGGCCGACAGTGGCCGGGGATTCGCGCGCCTTCCCGATCGCCTCATGGACGACCTTGGATTGAGCGAAGGCGATGTCATCGAGATCGTCGGCAAGCGGTCGACTGCTGCACGCGCAATCCGGCCTTACGGGGAAGACGAAGGTATCGACATTATCCGCCTGGATGGTCTCCAGCGCGCCAACGCTGGCGTCGGCTCGGGCGATTTCGTCGAAGTCCGCAAGGTTGACTCCAAGCCCGCGACCCGGGTCGTCTTCGCGCCGGCCCAGCCAAATGTGCGGCTCCAAGGGTCGGCCGATGCGTTGAAACGGACCTTCTCAGGTCGTCCTCTCGTTGAGGGCGACACCGTCGCGACGGCCGGCCACCAGCGCATCAATGCCGATATGCCGGACCATATCCGCCAGCTCTTGAACGCTCCCGCCTTCGCCTTGCAGGAACTGCGGCTCGTCGTGGTCTCGACCGCGCCCAAGGGGGTCGTCCACATCGACGGGAAAACGTCGGTCGAACTCCTCCCGGAATATACCGCGACCGACGGACAGCGCCGCGCGGATGTCACCTACGACGATCTTGGCGGAATGCGTGATACCATCGACGCGCTTCGCGAGATGGTCGAGCTTCCGCTTCGCCATCCCGAACTGTTCCAGCGGCTCGGGGTTGATCCGCCCAAGGGGGTTTTGCTTCACGGGCCGCCAGGCACCGGCAAGACGCTTCTTGCACGCGCCGTGGCCAACGAGAGCGCGGCCAAGTTCTACCATATCGCGGGCCCCGAGATCATGGGGTCAGCCTATGGCGAGAGCGAGCGGCGGCTGCGCGAGATCTTCGAGCAGGCGGCGCAGAGCGCACCTTCGATCATCTTCATCGACGAGATCGATTCGATTGCGCCCAAGCGCGGTCAGGTGACGGGCGAAGCGGAAAAACGGCTGGTCGCCCAGCTCCTGACTCTGCTCGACGGCATCGAGCCCAGGCAGAACACCGTCGTCATTGCAGCGACCAACCGGCCAGAAGCGATCGACGAGGCACTAAGGAGGCCGGGCCGCTTTGACAGGGAAATCGTCGTCGGCGTGCCAGACGAGCCCGGCCGCCGCGAGATCCTTGGCATTCACACGCGGGGCATGCCGCTTGCCGGCGACGTTGACCTCAACGACCTGGCGCGCCGCACCTATGGCTTTGTGGGAGCGGATCTTGCAGCGCTCTGCCGGGAGGCTGCCCTTGAAGCGGTCCGCCGGATCATGCCGCGAATCAACCTTGCCGACAACGTAATCCCCGCCGAGATCCTCGACGCACTTTCCGTTGAGCTGCGCGACTTCGAGAATGCACTGAAGCGCGTCCAGCCCTCGGCCATGCGCGAGGTGATGGTCGAGGCTCCGCAGGTGCGCTGGGATGATGTCGGCGGGCTGGACGCCGCACGCGACCGACTGCGCGAAGGCGTGGAGCTGCCGCTAAAGCACCCGGAGGCGTTCCGGCGGCTTGGCATTCGTCCTGCCAAGGGGTTTCTTCTCTACGGCCCTCCCGGCACCGGCAAGACGCTCCTTGCAAAGGCGGCCGCGCGCGAAGCGGAAGCGAATTTCATCGCCACCAAATCCTCGGACCTCCTGTCCAAATGGTACGGCGAGAGCGAGCAGCAAATTGCGCGCCTCTTCTATCGTGCCCGACAGGTTGCACCGACAATCATCTTCATCGACGAGCTCGACAGCCTCGTCCCGGCTCGGGGCGGCGGCCTTGGTGAGCCGCAGGTGACGGAGCGCGTGGTCAACACGATTCTTGCCGAGATGGACGGCCTTGAGGAGCTGCAGAATGTCGTCGTGATCGGGGCGACCAACCGGCCGACGCTCATCGATCCCGCGTTGCTTCGGCCGGGCCGCTTCGACGAGCTCATCTATGTGGGCGTGCCCGACACTGCCGGGAGGCGCCGGATCCTCGCGATCCATACCAACGGCATGCCTCTCGCCGACGATGTCGACCTCGAGAAAATCGCCCAGCACACCGATCGCTTCACTGGTGCCGACCTGGAGGATCTGGTGCGCAGGGCGGGGCTCACGGCGCTTCGCCGCGGCCTCGACACCCATCAGGTCATCATGGCCGACTTTGAGACTGCGCTTACAGAGACCCGTGCTTCGGTCACTGCCGATATGCTCGAGGAATATGAGCGCATCCAGGAGACGCTGAAGAGCGACGCGACCCGACCGCTTGGCGGCATCGGATTCGTTCTTCCGGGGATGCTGCGCCCCAAGCAGGGCGGAAAGCCCTAGGCGGCGAGTTGCCGCCGGCCGGCGACTGCAAGTCCGACGAGCAGCAGCGAAAAGGCTGCAAACGGAGAATAATGGTTCCAGCTGTAGAGGCTGATCCCAAGAGCCGGCGCAAGCACGTAGCTGATCCCGTTTGCCGACGTGATCACTCCCGCGACAGCTCCCTGCTCCGATAGCGGCACGGCGAGTGATGCGCCGGCAGTGAACCCCGGCCGGGTGAAGCCAAATCCCCATGACGCGACCGCAAAGCCGATCGTGATGCCGTAAAGGTCTCTCGAGAGCATCGTCCCGACAAGGCCCGCGGCGGCAATCAGCGCTCCCGACAGGATGAGTAGCCGAGGCCCAAAATCGAGACGGGGGATCAACCCCCATTGGGCACCAAGCGTAGCGACTGCACCCGCCATCATCACAATCGCGATCGGTCCTTCGGAACCCGACGCGGGAAGATGGAGCCGGTCGATGATGAAGAAGCCGATGCAGGTCAGTGTCGCGGCTTGGGCGTGTCCGGCAACGACCCCAGCCACGATCCACGGCCGGATTCTTGGGTCCTTCCAGCTCAACCTTTTCTGCCGGCGCGGCGAGGTTGCGGCAGCGATGCTCGCGCCAGTCGGCGGGCTTGCAAGGGACGGATAGCTCATTGCCGCGCCGTGTCCGATGCGGCGGCCTTCCCTGTCATTGGGAAGCCAAAGCGCAATCGATGTCACGACCGCAACACCGATGAGGGCGAAGGCGAACAGCGGGCCTGAAAGACCGACGAGCGGCAGCACGAAGAGGGGAGCGATTGCCGGCCCGATGATGGTGCCGAGCCCGAACGACGAGGAGAGCGCCGAAAGTGCTGCCACCCGTCCGCTACGGCGGGTCTTCGACGCAAGATAGGCCTGCGTCGCCGACGGCGTGGCACAGCCAAGGCCGCCGTAAATGGATCTGAACAGCGCAAACAGTGAGAAGGTGAGCGCGCCGCTGATCCACCCACGAAGACCGCAGAACAAAGCGACGCCGCAGAGGGTCATCGACAGGATGAAACCACTGACGCCCATGAGCGTGAGGGTCTTGCGACCATGATGATCGCTCTTCTCCGCCCAATATGGCGCGAGGAGCACCCAGAGTACCGCCGACCAGGTGTAAGCGATCGCAACGTAGAAATCGCGGACCCCGATCTCGCGCCCGATCGCAGGCATCACGGACTGAAGCGCCGTGTTGCCGGAGGAAGCGACCAGCATCGCGCAGTAAAGGAGCCCGAAATGGGTGTTAGTGAGCGCCGCTCTGCCGACTGCTCCTTTATGCGCGATCGAAGCCACGCTGACGCGATAGGGAGCATAGCTGCCAAGCGGAACCTCTTCGTCGCATTATTCGCGCGTTTCGCAGAACCGTTGGGCGATGTTCGCTGGCTTCTGACGTTAGGAAACCTTGCCAAGCGACGGCGCATTTGCCAACGCTCCGGCCCTCCCTTCGCCCCTTAGGAGCATTCATGCCCTCTTCTCCCGCGCGCACGTTGAAAGGCCCCCGCAGGCTTCAGCGCCGCCGCGACCGCCGCTCGCCGAGCTCGCATTGGCAATTCCTTCGTGGCTTCATCAAGAATCCGGTTATGGTCGGCTCGATCATCCCGTCGAGCCGAGTCCTCATCGACAAGATGCTGGATCCGGTCGACTGGGAGAATACCAAGCTTTTCGTCGAATATGGTCCTGGCGTCGGCACTTTCACCAAGCCCGTGCTCGAGCGCCTCGGCCCCGATGCGACGTTGCTGACGATCGATACCAACGCCGATTTCACCCATTATCTTCGCGAGCTCATTGACGATCCGCGGTTGATTGCGGTCACGGGCTCTGCAGCCGATGTCGAAAAGATCCTCGCCGAACGTGGTCTCGGCGCTGCCGACTATGTCCTTTCTGGACTTCCGTTCTCGACGCTGCCGCCAGGCGTCGGCGATGACATCGCCGAGGCGACGGCCAATGTGCTCCGCCCGGGCGGAGCATTCCTGGTCTATCAATTCAGCCCGAAGGTATTCGATTTCATCAAGCCGCATTTTGCTCCGATCAAGCGCGGCTTCGAGTGGATCAACGTGCCGCCCGCGACGCTCTTCTGGGCGTACAAGGGCAAAGCCGAGGCCTAGCGCTCCGGGCGGAAGTTCAGGCGCCTCGTCACGCTGTAATCCATGACATTCACAAGGAAGTGGGAGATTGCCCACTTGATCCGCCGCCACGGGCTCGCGCGGCGCTTGTGGACCTCGGGGGTGATCCATTTGCAGTCGGCGAGTTCGCGCTCGAAATAGCCGCGCATTGCCTTTGCGAAGGCCGCATCCTTGATGCGCAACATGATCTCGAGGTTGATGTAGAAGCTTCGATAGTCGAAGTTCGACGATCCGATGTGGACGATGTCATCGACGATCGCGAGCTTGGTATGAAGCTTCGCCGGTTGATATTCGTAGATTTCGACGTGCCGCCGGATGAGCCGGCTGTAGCTGTGGCGCGCAGCCGCGATGGTGGCGTTGTTATCCGACCTGGCGGCATTGATGATGCGGGCCCTGCCGCGACGCCCGACCTTCCCGATCCGGCGGATCATCGCGCTCGGCGGCGCGAAATAGGCAAAGACAAGATCAAGCTGCCGGGCCCTCTTCATGTCGCGCCCGATGCTCCGCCACCAACTGTTGCGGACGCTCAGCGGTCCGCTGAACTTCCATTGCAGCGGTCCGCGCCATTCATTGTACTCGGCGATCATTCGCTTCAGCGAGCGCAGCTT
>DATMHD010000192.1:0-2306 GCA_035555075.1 Sphingomicrobium sp.
CTCGCGCTCAGGCGACCTGGGCGATCGCCGGCTGACGACGGCGGCGCATCGCGAAGCCGATTCCTGCGAAGCCAAGCAGCATCATGCCCCAGGTTGCAGGTTCCGGAACCGCGCGGATCGTGCCTGTAATCGGCGTGTTCAGACCGCCATTCGTGACGCTGAGGTCGCGCACCGTCAGCGTGAAAGGTCCAGAAGCCGAGGTGAACAGGTGCGGTGTGTTGTCGAAATCGATGTCGACACCACCAGCCGTGCCGTCGGTTACGGATCCCGTGATCTCGGACATGAAGGTACCCGCTCCGGAAGTGCCGGCCGGCAGGGTGAATGTCACGAACAGCGTGAAGGGCGTATTGAACGTGCTTTGGCCGGTTCCACCGAGAAGCGAGAAGAATCCCAGCGTGTCGGTTGGCGGAAGGCCCGAGCCGATCGGCGCGATTCCGCCTGAATCGGTCACGTTGAAGGTGCCGGAGGTGAATGTGAGGACGCCACCGGTGCCGCCGCCGACGGGTGTTCCAGTGACGCTGGTCGGCGACGTGCCGATGGGGCACGGCGTTCCAAAGCAGCCAGTGGTGCTGCCCACGAACGATGTAGCGCTCGCGGCCGAAGCAGCAGTCATTGCCGTAGCGGCTACCAACGAAAGAACTAACTTACGCATTGCGACCTCCCTTAACGTGCCCCCGAATCGGCGAGGCTGTTAACTCTGCGTTAAAGCATAACAGGTGCGAAATGTTAATTGTTTTTTTGCTTGCGCCTTTGCGCCATTGCCTGATCTCCAAGGCGGAATCCCTCTCGGCGGGCGGTGGATCGCGGAAGAATTGTCCCAAAGAAGGACTCAACATTAACCTCTTCCGCTAAACGTCAAAGCGGGGATTAGCGTAACGTTAATCGCGTGTCGCCGAGCCGGGTTGAGAAGCATCGGCGCGAAGTTCAGGTCGCTGAAATGGAGCGCCTCAGATCGCGGCCGTTGCGTTGCGAAGTGTCGCCGCTAAGGTCGCGCCTGCTGGAGACGGGAAATCACCGGAGAATTCAAACTGATGCGCATGACCCGCAGCCTTGTTCTGCTTGCTTCCGCGACGCTGCTTGCTTCGCCCTCTCTTGCAGCGCCTGCTCAGTCAGTGCCAATCCCGACCCTTGTTGCTCAGGTGTCCATCCCGCACACGAGCTTCCGCCTGAAGAACGGTCTTACGGTCATCGTCCACGAAGACCATAAGGCGCCAGTGGCTGCAGTCACGGTTTGGTACAATGTCGGTTCGAAGGATGAGCCGGCGGGCAAGACAGGGTTTGCACACCTGTTCGAACATCTGATGTTCAATGGCAGCGAAAACCTCCCGGGAGACTATTTCACCTATCTGCAGCAGGTCGGCGCCACCGACTACAATGGGACAACGGCCCAGGATCGGACCAACTATTTCGAGACGGTGCCGTCGGGCGCCGTCGAGCGCGCGATCTTCATGGAAAGCGATCGCATGGGCCACCTCCTTGGAGCGGTGACCCAGGGCGTGCTCGATAACCAACGCGGCGTCGTTCAAAACGAGAAGCGCCAGGGCGACAGCAGGCCGGGCGGTCTCGTCCAATATGCTCTGTTCGAGAATCTCTTTCCTGTCGGTCACCCGTATCATCATACGGTGATCGGCTCGATGCAGGATCTGGACGCCGCCAGCCTCGGGGACGTCAAGCAATGGTTTCGCGACAGGTACGGTCCGAACAATGCGGTACTGGTCGTCGCGGGCGATGTGAATCCTCGTCACATCCGAGCGCTCGCGGAGAAATACTTCGGTCCGATCCCGGCGGGTCCGGTCAATCATCCGGCACTTGCGACCGTGCCGACGCTTGCCAAGCCCAAGTCGATCGCAATGCAAGACCATGTCGCGACGGTTCAGCTCCAGCGCTACTGGGCCGTTCCAGGAGTGCTCGACCGGCAGCTCGCGGCACTCGACATTGGCGGGTCGGTGCTCGGCGGCCTTGCAAGCTCGCGCCTCGACAAGATCCTGGTGCGCGACGAGCAGCTGGCAGTTGCCGTCGTCGCGCAGATGATCCCGCTTGAGCGTGCAGGCATCTTCAATGTCACCGCTTACGTGAAGCCCGGAGTGGATCCCGCGAAAGTTTCCAAGCGCCTCGACGAGATTCTGGCAGACTATGTCGCCAAGGGCCCGACCGCTGACGAAGTCCAAAGGGCGGTGATGAGCGAGGTCTCCAACCGGATCCGAGGGCTCGAACAGGTCGGTGGCTTTGGAGGCAAGGGCCAGACGCTCGCGGAAGGCGAAACCTACGCCCATGACAGCAACTTCTACAAGAAGACGCTCGCGGCA
>DATMHD010000193.1:0-6218 GCA_035555075.1 Sphingomicrobium sp.
GGGGTCAATCATAACGGCAGCGTGGACCGAGCGCTGGCGATGGTGGACCTCGCTGCCGACTGCGGCGCTGACGCCGTCAAGTTCCAGACCTTCCGCGCCGAAGCGCTCGCAACAGCCGATGCCCGCATGGCCGCCTATCAGGAGAGGAACATTGGGGCGCTCTCCTCGCAGCTGGAGATGCTGCGCGCGCTCCAGCTCCCGCCGGAGGCATATTACAAGCTGAGAAAGCGGGCAGGGGAACGCGGCATCATCTTCTTCTCCACGGCTTTCGATTCCCAGAGTGTTGCCTTCCTGGAGAGGATGGGCCAGCCCTTGTGGAAGGTCCCCTCGGGCGAGATCACCAATTATCCCTATCTTATGAGCATCGCTGCCTTGGGGCAGCCAACGATCCTTTCGACCGGAATGGCTACCCTTGCGGAGGTCGCGGGCGCGGTGGAGGCACTGGAAGCCGCAGGGCTCGATCGCGCGTCACTCTGCATCCTGCACTGCACCACCGAGTATCCCGCGCCGCCCGAAGAGGTGAACCTGCGCGCCATGCCGCTGCTAGGTGCGGCGTTTGGCTGCGCCTATGGTTATTCCGACCACACGTTGGGGACGGCCGTCTCGACCGCCGCCGTCGCCCTCGGCGCGAAGGTGATCGAAAAGCATTTCACGCTAGACAAGGCGCTGCCGGGCCCTGACCACCGTGCCTCCCTTTCGCCAGCCGAGCTCGCGGAATGGGCGCGCTGTATCCGAATTGCCTCGCAGGCACTCGGCAGCAGCGTCAAGCACCCTGGCACCTCCGAAGAACGCAATAGGGCAGTCGCGCGAAAGTATCTCGTGGCTGCGCGCCCGATCGCGGCCGGGGATATCTTTTCAGAGGAGAACCTGGCAGTGAAGCGGGCGGGCCGCGGCCTTTCGCCGATGCTTTGGCCGCAAGTCCTCGGCACCACAGCGCGGCGCGCCTTCGTGCTCGACGAGCCGATCGAACTGTGAAGGCGCGGCTCGCGGTGGCGACGGGTACTCGTGCCGAGTATGGCATCTTCCGGCCGCTCCTGCGCGCTTTCGAGCGGCGTGGATGGCCCTTCCGACTGTACGTCACTGGCAGCCATCTGTCGCCGCTCCACGGCCTCACCGTTCACGAGATCGAGGACGACGGCTTCACGATCGACGCTCGCATCGACCTCCAGATGGACTCCGATGCGGCCACTGCCGTGTGCCGGTCCATGGGGTTGGCTGCCGCCGGATTCGGTGAGGTGCTGGAGCGCGACAGGCCTGACTTGCTCTTCCTGCTCGGCGACCGCTACGAGGCTTTGGCAATTGCCGCCGCCGCCGAGTTGACGCGCGTGCCGGTCGCCCATGTCCACGGCGGCGAGCGCAGCGAGGGGGCCGTGGACGAGGCATTCCGGCATGCGATCACCAAAATGAGCTCGGTCCATTTCGTCGCAACCGAAGCCTACCGGCGCCGCGTCCTCCAGTTAGGCGAGGACCCGAGCGCGGTGCACAATGTCGGCGCACTTGGCCTCGACAACCTCGCGTCGACCGACTGGATCGACCGCGACGTGCTCCAGAAAGAGCTTGGCTTCCGATTCCGTGGCACGAACCTGGTCGTCACCCAGCACCCGTTGACCACCGACCCAGAGCGCTCCCATGCCGACGCCGTAGCGCTCCTGGAGGCTCTCGAGTGCTTCCCGGATGTCGGGCTCGTCTTCAGCGCGCCGAACGCGGATGTCGGTCGCGGGACGTTGGCGGAGCTGATTGCAGCCTTCGTCGGGCGGCACGCGGACCGCGCCACGGTCGCGTCATCTCTGGGGACGCGCCGCTATTTTAGCCTGCTCCGGGTGGTGGATGCGGTCGTCGGAAACTCATCCAGCGGACTAATCGAAGCACCGTCCTTCGGCATCCCGACCATCGACGTCGGTGACCGACAGAAGGGCCGGATTGCCGGACCCAGCGTCGTTCACAGCGCGGGGGAGCCGACCGCCATCGCACATGCGATTGAGTGCGCCTTGTCGCGCACCTTCCGCGAGGCGGCCCGCAACAACAGCAACCCCTACGGCAGCGGGAATACGGCCGGGGCGATCTGCGCCATTCTTGAGGGGCTCGACTTTCCGCTGCCAAAACAAAAAGCATTCCACGATCTTGCCGCGGGGGTTTTTGGCGAGCCCACCGTTGCAGCGCCGGGCGCCCTGCTCTAAGCGCACGGCTGCGGCTGCGGCTGCGGCTGCGGCTGCGGCTGCCGCTGCGGCGGGGGAAGGCCGCCAACGTCTGGCGAAAAGACTTGGCGCGCGGGCGTCACGCCCGTTCGTGACGTGAAGGTTTGTTTCGATGAAGGACTGGCGTAAAGCAGAAGTTTCGATCGACGCGACGCTGCGGGGCGTGATGCGTCAGATCGATGCGGCATCGCTGCAGATTGCCTTGGTGGTCGACGCCGACGAGCACCTCGTCGGCACCGTCACCGACGGGGACCTTCGGCGTGGTATCCTGCGCGGCGCTTCCCTCGATGATCCGGTAACGAAGGTTATGAATCGTGAGCCTACCACCGTCGTGTTGGGCGAGGATCCTGCGGCGATCCTGGGGTTGATGAGGACGGCGAAGCTTCGGCACGTGCCCGTGACGGACCACGGACGGCTCGTCGGGCTTGAGACGCTTGAGGAGCTGATCAGCGCGCCCGAGCGCAATAATCCGGTGGTGATCATGGCAGGCGGCCGTGGCACGCGCCTCTTGCCGCTCACGGCGGACAGGCCCAAGCCGATGCTCCCGGTGGCTGGGCGGCCCATCCTCGAACATGCCCTGGTCGGACTGGCTGAGCAGGGATTCCGGGACTTCCACATTGCCGTCAATTATCTCGGGGACATGGTGGAAGAGCATTTCGGCGACGGATCGCGATGGAACGTGAGCATCTCCTACCTGAGAGAGACGCAGCCTCTGGGTACCGCGGGTGCGCTCTCCCTTCTATCGGCGGAGCCTACTGAGCCGCTTCTTGTGATGAACGGCGACATCCTCACGAAACTGAACTTCGTTCAACTCATGGAAGCGCACGAGCAGGGCCGGGACGCGGCGACAATGTGCGTCCGGCAGTATGACCATCAGATCCCGTTCGGCGTTACTCTTATCGAAGAAGACCGGCTCGTTGCCCTCGAGGAGAAGCCAACCATCCGCAATTTCGTCAGCGCCGGTATCTACGTCGTTCAGCCCGATGTCGTTCACCGCGTGCCGGCGGGCCGATTTTTCGACATGCCGCAGCTGCTCAACGGCCTCATCGCCGACGGGCGGCGGGTGCAAGTGTTCCCGATTACTGAATATTGGCTGGACGTCGGTCGCCACGATGACATGCACCGCGCGCTCGGCGACTTCGAGGAACTTGCGGAATGATCGAGGGCAAGTCCGTCGTGGCGATCGTCCCGGCGCGGCGGGGCTCAAAAGGTCTTCCACTCAAGAACATTCGTCCGCTTGGCGGAAAGCCACTCCTCGCTTGGCCTATTGCGGCCGCGAAGGCATCGCGCTATGTCGACCGCGTCATCATCTCGACTGATTGCCCGGAGTTCGCGGCGATCGGGGTCGAGGCGGGCGCCGACGCGCCTTTCCTGCGGCCACGTGAGCTTGCGACCGACACCGCGACGAGCGTCTCGCTCGTCCTGCACGCGCTCGAGACGCTTGCCGCAGCCGGCGAGAGCTATGGTTATGTTGTTCTGCTGGAGCCTACCTCGCCGCTTACCGAAGGCGACGACGTCGACGGGGCTCTGGAGACGCTGGGTTGCCAGCGTGGCGTCGCCGATGCGATCGTAGGGGTGTCCTCATTGGCCGCCGCACATCCCGCATTTGCGGTCAGGATCACCGGAGCCGGGCTGCTGCGGCCGCTGACTGATGGAACATTCCAGGCGTTGCCACGGAGGCAGGATGTGGAGAACCTTTACGCTTTGGATGGAAGCCTCTATATCTCTGACACCAAAGCGCTAATTCAGAAAAACAGCTTCTACCACGACCGAACGCTGGCCTTCGTGACTCCCCGTTGGAAGGCATTCGAAGTGGACGATCTGGTAGACTTCATCTGCATTGAAGCGATCATTGCAAATCGAAACCGAATCATGCTCGCCGAAGCTTAAGGAGCTCCTGTTGGCGACGGAGGACATATGAAGAAGTGCACTAGGTGCCTAGTCCCGGAAACGGTTGACACAATCTCATTCGATGAGAAGGGCGTCTGCAGTGTCTGCCGCCAAGTCGAGGTAAAGGAAGACAAGATCGATTGGGACGTTCGATTCGAACAGCTCGAAGCCATAATAGCGGAGTACAAGGGGTGCGGCCTTTACGACTGTATAGTACCGTACTCCGGTGGAAAAGATAGCGTGTTTCAGCTTTATTATATTGTCCGTGAACTCAAGCTCAAACCTCTCGTCGTACGTTTTAACCATTGGGGCTATCGCCCTCTGGTCGAAGAAAACAACACGAAGGTGTTTAAGCAACTAGGCGTTGACGTCGTCGAATTCACCCCGAACTTTCACGTGGTACGCGAGCTCATGCTAGAGAGCTTCAAGCGTAGGGGCGACTTCTGCTGGCACTGTCACACCGGCATCTACGCGGGGGTGATGCACATGGCTATCAGGTTCGAGGTGCCGCTCCTCTTCTGGGGCGAGAGCACCGCCGAATATCATAGCTGGTATACGTTCGAGGAGATGGAGGAGGTTGACGAGAAGCGATTCAACCGCCTCATGAATCAAGGCATTACGGCGGACGACATGTACGAGTTTTTGCAAGGGCGCGTCGACCGCCGAGACCTTTGGATGTTCGACTATCCCAAGCGGAAGGATCTGATGCGGCTGAAAGTCCGCTCGATTTGCCTTGGCAATTACATAAAGTGGGACACGAAGGCGAATGTCGCCGTGATCAAGGAGAAGCTCGGCTGGAAGGGGCAGCAAGTCGAAGGGGTCCCCCCTGAATATGATTATGAGAAGATCGAGTGTGCCTTCCAAGGCATGCGCGACTATTCAAAGTTCGTGAAGCGGGGTTATGGCCGATCGAACCACCTACTCTCGATCGACATTCGCAACGGGCGCAAGTCCCGCGACGAGGCGGAGGAGATCGAGTATAAGCATGACGGTAAGCGGCCTGCCTCGTTCAACTGGTTCCTCGACATCATGAAGATGAGCGAGGAAGAATATTACGAGATCCTGAAGCCTCACCAGGTATATCCATGGCAGTTCGACGCGGCGCAGGTCCAGCCTGGCGAACCAACCCCAGACTTCGACCAGTGGGACCGGACCGACCTCAATGAGGTCCCGCTGGGGCCGGACCAGCGGTAAGGGCGATGATCGCGATCATCGATTACGGCATGGGTAACGTGCGTTCGCTGATGAACGCCTTTGCCTACATCGGTCAGGACGCGATCGTAACCCGCGACCTCTATGAACTCGAGCAGGCGGACCGGCTCGTGTTGCCCGGCGTTGGGGCGTTCGGAGCAGCGATGGCCGCGATCCGAGCGAATGAGCTTCAACGCCCGCTGAACCGGCTCGCGCTAGAGGTCCGCAAGCCGATCCTCGGAGTCTGCCTCGGGATGCAACTATTTGCCCGATCAAGCCTCGAACATGGCGAGCATGAGGGCCTCGGTTGGCTCGATGCAGAGGTCGTGCCGCTCGAGGTGCTGCCGCCGGCCAAGGTGCCACACGTCGGCTGGAACGTCTTGCGTTTCGAGCCCGACGATTGGCTGTTCCGCGGCATCCCCAGCGCGCACAGCGACGTTTATTTCGTGCACAGCTTCCACATGCTGTGCCGCGACACCGCCGACCGGGTAGCGACGACAGACCATGGTGGCGAGATTACGGCAGTAGTGCGCCGGGCGAATCTCGTTGCGGCGCAGTTCCATCCCGAGAAGAGCCAGGACAACGGGCTGCAGATCCTGCAGAACTGGATCGCGCGCGATTTCGCGTGCTGAAGAAGAGGATCATACCGAAATTCCTTGTCCGGGGCGGTAAGCTCGTGAAGGCCGTCCGCTTCTTCGAGAATGTGCGCGAGGCGGGCAATGCCGTGTCGACTGCCAAAGTTTACGACAGCTACGGAGTCGACGAGATGATTTTCGTCGACATCGATGCGACCCCCGAGGGACGCGTGATCACGGGGTCGATCATCGAGCGGGTGTCGGAAGAAGTGTTCATGCCCTTTACGGTCGGGGGCGGGATCAGGGAGCTCGTCCACATCGAGCGGCTCTTACAGTCGGGTGCCGACAAGGTGTCGATCAACACCGC
>DATMHD010000194.1:0-4775 GCA_035555075.1 Sphingomicrobium sp.
CATCATGACATCGTCGTCCTGCTCGACGACGGTCTCGATCAGCTTCTCGCGATATTCGGCGGCCTTGTCGGCCAGATCGGCCGGGATCTCGACATAGTCGAACTTCGCGCCGAGGCTTTCGTCCTGCCAGACGATTCCCCGATTGTTCACGAGGTCGACGACACCCTTGAGGTCGCTCTCGGCACCGATCGGGAGATAGAGAACCAGCGGACGCGCCCCGAGACGCTCCTTGATCATCCCGACGCACATTTCGAAGTTCGCGCCGGTGCGGTCGAGCTTGTTGACGAAGCACATGCGCGGAACGTTGTACTTCTCGGCCTGCCGCCAGACCGTCTCCGACTGTGGCTCGACGCCCGCGACACCGTCGAAACAGGCGACCGCGCCGTCAAGCACGCGCAGCGAACGCTCGACCTCGATCGTGAAGTCGACGTGGCCCGGCGTGTCGATGATGTTGATCCGGTGCTCTTCGCCATTGCCCTCTTCGGCCCGCCAGAAACAGGTCGTCGCAGCCGAGGTGATCGTGATCCCGCGCTCCTGCTCCTGCTCCATCCAGTCCATGGTCGCGGTGCCCTCGTGGACTTCGCCGATCTTGTAGGACTTGCCCGTATAATAGAGGATGCGCTCGGTCGTCGTCGTCTTGCCGGCGTCGATGTGCGCCATGATGCCGATGTTGCGATAGCGCTCGAGCGGATGGCTGCGGGCCATTTTCGTGTCTTCCTTAACGATGTGGGGATCCGGCTTTCGCCGGGCCCACCAATATAGGTACGGTTTTTACCAGCGGTAGTGGCTGAATGCGCGGTTCGCTTCGGCCATGCGATGTGTGTCCTCGCGCTTCTTGACGGCGTTTCCGCGGTTCTGCGAGGCATCCATCAACTCGCCCGAGAGACGGCCTGCCATGGTCTTTTCAGAGCGCGCGCGGGCGGCGCCGATCAGCCAGCGAATAGCAAGCGCCTGGGCGCGCTCCGGACGAACCTCGACCGGCACCTGGTAGGTTGCACCGCCGACGCGGCGCGAGCGGACTTCGATGCCGGGCTTCACATTGTTGAGGGCGTCGTGGAACACGCCCAGCGGCTCACGCTTCAGGCGGGTTTCGACATTGTCGAGCGCGCCGTAGACGATGCCCTCGGCGACGGACTTCTTGCCGTCGAGCATCACCGAATTCATGAACTTCGACAGAACCAGATCGCCGAACTTGGGATCAGGCAGGATTTCGCGCTTTTCTGGGCGACGACGACGAGACATTGGATCGTTCCTTTCTCTTCAGCCGGTTCCGGAACCTGTCCGGGGCTTACTCTCGTTTTTACTTGGGACGCTTGGCGCCGTACTTGGAGCGCGACTGGCGGCGGTCCTTGACGCCCTGGGTGTCGAGGACACCTCGAAGAACGTGATAGCGAACGCCTGGAAGGTCGCGCACACGGCCGCCGCGGATCAGCACCACGCTGTGCTCCTGGAGGTTGTGGCCCTCGCCCGGGATGTAGCTGATCACTTCGCGCTGGTTGGTCAGTCGCACCTTGGCGACCTTGCGCAATGCGGAGTTCGGCTTCTTCGGAGTCGTCGTATAGACACGAGTGCAGACGCCGCGCTTTTGCGGATTCTGCTCCATTGCCGGAACCTTCGACTTGGCCTTCTGGGGTTCGCGACCCTTGCGGATCAGCTGGTTGATCGTTGGCATGAAGCCCTTCACCTTGATGTTTGCGGGAAGCCCCCGCGGGTTACTTTGCTCAACAGAAAAAGCGCGGAGCCGAAGCAGCCTTACGGGCCGCCTGGCGACGCGCATGTTGAGCAATGTTCAGCTCTTGCCCGGCGCCAGCTGAATCAAAGCCCTGAATCGGAAGGACGCTCGGACGGGCGGGCACATAGCGGTGGTGCGGTTAAGGGTCAACCGCAGCTGGCGAACCAGGGAACGCCTGGGGGCCACGGCTCGTTCGTGATCGCGCTTCCCTTCAAAGGAGGCAAGCACATGGCCCCCAGAATATCAAGGCACACGCCGGCTCTCGCGTTCGCGCTTCTTGCGAGCTGCGGTGCCCAAGGCCAGTCCAACGACATGAACGGAGGAGCAACCGTGGAAAACGCCGCGCTAGCAAAGCTCAATCTCAGCAGCGACGCATTCCGCCAGGGTCAACCGATCCCGGCGCGATACACCTGCGATGGCGGTGACGAGAGACCGCTTCTCCAGTGGGGTGAACCGCCGGCGGGAACGAGGAGCTTCGCGCTCGTGATCGACGATCCCGATGCGCCGAGCGGCACCTTCCGCCACTGGGGTGTGTTCGACATTCCCTCGTCCGCACGCTCGGTCGGCGGAAGCCAGAAGACCGGCACCGAAGTGACCAACGACTTCGGAAAGCCGGGCTATGGTGGGCCCTGCCCGCCCAAAGGTCACGGTCCGCACCATTATCATTTCAGGCTGTTCGCGCTTGATATCGAAACGTTGGGGCTCTCGCCGCAAGCCAAAGTGGCGGATGTCGAAAAGGCCGCGGCCACGCATGCAGTTGGGGAAGGAGAACTGGTCGGGACCTACGAGCGCAAGTAGGCTCCTCCTCCAACACCTGCTAGAAAGGCGGAGGGCATGTCTGCGTACCTTTGTGGAAAGGAGAGCGACATGACGTACAAGGACTTGATTGTTCCCCTGAGCATGATGGTTGCAAGCCTCCCGCTGCAGCCTGCGGGCCACGCAACGCCCGGCGCTCCGGCCGGCACTCCAGAGACACGATATTGCCTTCGGGTGGATCCCATAACGGGGAGCCGAATGGAGACGATCCAGTGCCGGACGCGCGAGGAGTGGGCCGACCTCGACGTCGATGTCGACCAGGAGTGGGCGGCGAACGGCGTTCGCGTCATCGCCTAGGCGATCTAGCGCCTGTTCCCGTGGGGCCTTCAAAGGCGCGGGAAGAGCAGCGAGATATAGGCAAGGAACCCAGCCGCCGCGAGGACCGAAAGGCCGAGCTGGGCTCGCTTTCCTCTGAAAGCGATTCCTGCGACGCCGATCGCTGCGAGGATCAGGTGGAAGGTGAGATTGAGCGGCGAAGGAAGGCGGTGCTCGAGCACTGCTTCCTTGAGGATGCTGCTCGCCAGCATCGCAATCAGAAATGCGAAGAACGCCCTTCGGTGGCGATCGAAATGGCCCGCAAGATCAACTGGATCCTCGGCAGGGACATCCGGCAGCACGAGAGCCGAGAGCATGTAGAGAAGGCCCATCTGAAGGAGGATCACGGCAAAATCGAGAAAATCCCAATCATGCCTCTCGTTGAGCCCGAAGCTTGCCCACCAGGCCTGGGCCGCGAAGAGTAGTACAAGCCCGCTCCAGACGAGGGGTGCGGAATCCGCATGGATCCTCCCGCGGGCGAGGAGCAAGGCCCGATAACCCTGCAGGACCTGGGTCATTGCGAGGCCAAGGATGATGGAGATCAGGACCGAAAGGTATCCGAATGCGTCCATCAATGTTGCCGCGGCTGGATCCGGTGAACGGCGAGCCGGTCATAATAGGAGCGGCACTGGTCCGCGAGCCGCCGGGCGTCCGATGGCAGCTCGACCGGGCAGGTTTCCGGCGGACCAAAGCAGGTGCTGTTCTCGACCGCGCCATACCAGTGCGGCGCCCATGGTCCGTCCGTGGGACGGCCGCCGGGCGTCCAGCTCAACATCGCCTCGTCCCATCGGATTCCAAGCGACTGGCAGAGACCCGAGAGTACGCCTGCCGGATCGGCGAGCACGTCATTGGCATCGACGACGGGCGGTGCGTGTCCGAGGCGATCCGCTTCGCGCTCGAAGAAATCCGCCTGGCGATCCATGCCGAAGCTTTCAAAAGCTGCGCCTTCGCGCTTGCGAAGATAGGAAGCGATCATTCGTTCGGGTTCACGGATGAGGAATGCGTGGGTGAAGCCACCGAAGTCCGCATAGCCGATCGGTCCCGCCATATGGTGCCACATGTGCTTCTGATACCAGATCGGCGAACCATCCTTAGGTTCGCCGCCAAGCGCCGCCATCACGCTATCCCAGTCGCAGTCCATTGCTGCGATCACCTCTTCGCGCATCGGATGGCCGGCGCCCGTGGACTTGAGAAAGCAACCGTAGAAGGGTTCGTCCGAAACGAACGTGTCCGGACGACTTTCGAAGCTTCGCATCATCGCCGTGGAAAGGTTGCGAGGCCCCGACCACATGGCGATGCGGACGGTCACGGCCGTGCCTGCTCCGCGATGTCACGCTCCACGCGCTTCACGTAGAGCTGCTGGAGACGTTCGACGACCGGTCCCCGGCAGGCAAGCTGCCGCCCGTCCACTTCGCGTACGGGCACGATCCCGGCAAAGGTCCCGGTGACGAATGCTTCGTCCGCGCCATAGACATCGGTAAGCGAGAAGTCCTTCTCGATGGCAGGAATGCCTGCCTCACGTGCAACCTCCAGTGCCAGCCCACGAGTGATTCCGCCGAGGCAATATTTCCCGCTGGACGTCCATACTTCGCCCTTGCGAATGATGAAGAAGTGGGTCGAATTGCAGGTTGCAACGAAGCCCAGGGGATCCAGCATCAAGCCCTCGTCGGCGCCTGCCTGCGTTGCCTGGATCGACGCAAGGATGCAGTTGAGCTTGGAGTGCGAGTTGATCTTCTGATCCTGGACCGCCGGGTCGCCGCGGCGGACATGGACGGTGAACAACTTCAGTCCCTTGTCGTAAACGTCGGGATTGGGCTCCTTATATTCCGCAACGATCACGATTGTTGCCGGAGTAACCACCACCCTCGGGTCCTGATAGGGGGTCGAGCGGACGCCGCGTGTGACCATCAGG
>DATMHD010000195.1:0-3426 GCA_035555075.1 Sphingomicrobium sp.
GGCCCCCCCGGGTCGATCCCTTCATTGCGGAATTGGGCGCACCTCTTCACCCCGCAAGCCTCCATACTGAGGGGGCGCCATCTCGACGATCCTGTTCCGGGGCCGGGCGATGGCGCTGACACTGACGGTGCAGTTTCGTCCAGCAATCTTCCTGCTGCGGGAGGTCCTGTCCGCAACGTCATTTGACACTGTGTGTCCTTGGGCCGGGGGCCGCCTGTTGAGGCGGCTCAGGAATCTGATGAGGGCATGGCGTTCCTGCTCAACGCATCCGCGACCGACCCGGCGGTCAAGCAAACCTGTCCTGAAGCAACCCCGTCTAGACGCGCAACCCGGTCCAGGTCCGGCCGTGTTGCCGGGCTTCGCCTCGGCTGCCCGCACCACCCGAACCAGTTCCAGGTTCCCCTTCGGTGCGCTTCGCCGTGGGCCGCTTCTTCGTCGGGTTTGCAGCCGGGATGGACCCGGATTGCTCGATCAGGAGAAGACCCATGACCAATCTCGTTATCCTCGTCGGCCGCATCGCTCGCGACCCCGAAAACCGCACCACCAACGGCGGAACCAGCATCACCTCGATCTCGGTGGTGACCGACCGTCCCGCCCGCAAGGATGGCAAGACCTACAAGGACGAGAACGGCTACACCGCCAAGGACAGCGAGTTCCACCGTATCACCTGCTTCAACGGGCTCGCCCAGAACGTCGCCAAATTCTGCACCAAGGGCCAACTGGTTACGGTCGAAGGTCGCATCCACTACACGCAGTGGGAAGACCAGAGCGGGTCCAAGCGCTACGGCTGCGAGATCATCGCCGACAAGGTCGACTTCCTCTCGAAAGGCCGCTCGGGCTCCAACGAAGGCGCTCCCGACATCGACGAGGACTGACTGTCCTGACCTCACGACAAGGCCCCGGTGGCACGCGCCATCGGGGCCTTTTCTTTTGCCCTGGGAGCAATGCGGCGGGGCTGGGCATCGAGCCCGCGTGTCGCCGCCGCAGTGGTTCAGGCGGGGGCGAGACGCTTCAGCGTCTCGTCGATTCCGAGCGTCATCGACGCGCGGACGAGCTTCCGAAGCTGCGCCGGATCGATCGTTTCCGCGCCGCACTCGACGAGCACCTTGCCGAGCTCGGCGGCCGCTTCCTCGCGGAGCCGGGCTTCCCGGGCATCGAGTTCCTGGCGCTGCTCGCGCAGCTTCAGTATCGCATCCCGCGCAGTCGGTTTGGACCTGGCCATCATCAATCCTTTCGCTGGCCGTTGGTCCCCTCCGCCGATGATTCTGCCATCGCCGTTGCATGTAGGAAAACGGTTTGTGAGGCAGGCCGCAGCGCGCTTGCCGCAACCGTTGGAAGAGGTCTCTCTCGCGAGGTCGCCAAGCCTGATGCGGGCTTTGGGGCCGCGTCAAGGACGACGGGGCCCCACCATTTTTGCCGGGGCAGGCCCCGACAAAAATCGTTTCCCCCATCGCCGCTCCCGCGGCCGCGTTCCACGCGGTCCCTGACCCGGCCCGTCACCCACATCGCGTGAGCTCCTGATGCGACGCATCGAACATCAGGAGGATAGTCATGCATGCTTCATCGAACATCGCCCGTGGCGGTTTCCAAACCGATCAGGCGGCCTTCGTTGCCGCCCTTGATCAGGCCCATGCCCGGGCCTTTCACTCCTACTTTACCCAGTATGTTCTGCTCGATGGTGAGGGCGGATACATTGCCGTCGATGAGGGGGACTATGGCGCCCTGCCGAAGGCCATGCTGGACCGCGTGGTGGACACCGTACCGGGCAAGCTCAACGACGAGTTCTGACCCGAGCCAGCGAGGAGGAAGTCCGTTCAGGGCTTCCTCCTTTCTTTTTGCTCGGCTCCCCTGGCGCCCCATCAGAGCGCATGCACCGGCGCCCCATTCTGCGGGCGGCAATCGCTGGTCTCAGCATCCCTGATCGGGCGCGTGCAGGTGCTTGGTCAGGCGACCGCCGCGCCTGTAACTTGCGTTCGGTCAGGCTTCGCATGATCCGTAAATCCGTTTGAGGATCATTCACTGGTTCTATCCTCGTAAGTTGGGAACAGGGGGCACACCGTACGCGACCGGTCGCCGGAAAATACATCGGAAAAGCAAAGAGATAGCGTTAGGAATCTGCGGTGGCAGCTTTTCCGTCAAATCTGACTTGGGGCTCCGATCTTCCGTGAAAGTGATCGAAGGAAATGCGTGAATGGCGCAAATCCGCCGCTGCCGATGTTCTTGACTTGTTCTTGTTTCTGACTTAGACCCGCTCTTGCCTTTCGCAGTGCGACACCGGGCTCCTGACCACAAGGAGTCCGTGCATGACACGGCCAATCTGCCTCCAGGTTTACATCTCGAACGAGCTCAGCTCGCACATCCGCAAGGCTGCAAAGGCCAAGGGGATCAGCATGAGCGAGTGGGTCCGCTCGCTGCTCGCCAATGCCTGTGCGGAAGATGAGCTCGCCTCGCGCCTGAACACCTCCATCGAGCGCATCTCGCGCCAATCGGTCTTCCTGATGGTAGGGATCGATGCTCTCCTCGCAGGCCATCCCGATCACGCCCTGCGCGAGCGCGCACATCAGGCTTATTCGCGCAAGTGCAGGGAATTGGGCCTTGTTCCGACGCCGGGCGACGGAGGCGACGCATGAAGCGCAACCTCGTCAATTTCACCCGCGGCAGCCAGCTCCTCGGCCACTTCAGCTTCATGTTCGCGGCCGGCCTCAAGGGGCCGCTGATCGTCGCGACCATCGTGATTGCGTGGACGTCGTGGTGGACGCTTTCGGGCGGTCTCAGCGATCACGAAGTCTACCTCGTCTGGATGCGCATCTATGCCGCGATCTACAGCTTCATGGAGTTCGATCCCGAGAAAAGGATTGCGCTTGAAACCGCGTTCGGCGGGACCATCCAGGTGCCGATCGCGACGCTGGGCAGCTTCCCGCCCGTGGTCCGAGCCTGGGACCATATGCTCGCTTTGCTTGGCGATGCACTCACCCGATCGGCGCTGCTTCTGGTACCGGCATTCGTGCTCTTCTACTGGTTCGCGGCGCGCTTCGGCAGCCGCTCGAAGGAGCGCAAGCACGAGCGCGGCGCCCTGCTCGTCACGCTTCCCGAGCTCGTCGACGAGCTGCGCGCGCACAACCGCCGCGAGCGTACCCGCGAGCTGACCGAGGCGCTCGGCTGGAAGTGGCGTTTGTGCAGCCGCCGCGAGCTCGCGGCGGCCTTTCCGTATCGGCCCGCGCACCTCGCCACCGTCGTCTATCCGTGGCGGCTCGAGCACAGCCACGCAATGCTCATCGGCACCACCGGCATGGGCAAGACGGTCGCCATGTCGGACATGATCGCGGAAGCGCGTGCAAAAGGGCAGCGCTGCGTCGTCTTCGATTTGACCGGCGCATTCATCGAGCACTTCTACGACAGTCGCCGCGACATCATCCTGAACCCGCT
>DATMHD010000196.1:0-2717 GCA_035555075.1 Sphingomicrobium sp.
CCCAGTACCTGCAGGCGCCCGTTCCGCTCGAGGGCGGCCTAGTGAAGCGCGCGTGGCTGCGTTCCTATCAGCCCTTTGAAGTGATGAACGTCGAACGGGTGGTGCAGAGCTGGGACACCGCTTCCAAGATGGGGCAACTCAATGATTTTTCCGTGTGCACGACCTGGGGGATCATTGGAAAACGCGCTTATCTGCTCGACGTGGTACGTGAACGGCTTGAGATGCCAGCTCTCAAGCGCCGGGTGGTGGAGGAGGCCGACCGCTGGAAGGCCGAGCGTGTTCTCATCGAGGATAAGGGCTCCGGCACGGGTGTGATTCAGGAACTCTCTGCGGCCGGATTTGGGAAAACCAAGGCCATCATCCCGAAGGGAGATAAGGGCATGAGACTCGGGAATGTCACCCCGATCCTCGAGGAGGGCCGAGTGTTCCTTCCCGTATCAGCGCCTTGGCTTGAGGACTATGTCTATGAGCTTTGCGGCTTTCCAGGCCTGAAGCACGACGACCAGGCGGATAGCACATCGCAGTTCCTTGCCTGGTGGCGTGAAGAAGGCGACCCAGGCGGTCTCTACCACTTTTATGAGCAGCAGGCGGAGCGGCAGCGCGCCTTCGCCGAGGATCGGACCGTCCACTTGCGGGCCCCCGCCCCCTGGCAGACCTTCATCACCATCATGGGAGAGCAAATCGTGGCCGGGACCGACGGCACGGTCTGGCTGACGGAACTGGACGCAAGAGCCGCCCGCGGCGCCGGGTACACCGACGTGGGCTAATGCCGTTGCGGGGCCACTGCGGGCTAGATCATCGACTGAACGGCGGTCACATCGTTCAGCAGCTTATGCGCGCAGCGAAGGGGCTGCGCCGCCGCGGGCGAGGCGGCGCAGCCTGTCGCCTGAGGGGAGGGTAATGGCGACCGAATCTAAATTCGGCCAAGTCGCACCAATGGTTACAACTGGACGGATGGCCGCGCCGTTCGCCGTTGCCGGCGTCCGTCGAGGGCGAATTGGTCGTATCGCCGAAGAAGGAACAGCGTGATGCAGGCGGCAAGCATCGGCCAAGCGGCGAGGAACAGAAGATTGTCGAATGGCTCGGCATATTGACGCCAGGAAGAGTGGGTCGACTCCGCGTGCATGAGCAGCACCGCGGCGTAGCTGAAGGTCCTGAACAGCCCGACCGTAAACGCCAGCACGATCAGCGCCTCAATGCTGCCGATCGCCACAAAGGCCGCGCTCCCGAGCCCCTCGAGTCCGTAGAAATGGCCGAACACGCCTCCGGCATGGTGCGGGTTCACAAACTTGTCTGCTGTCCAGAACAGCATCACCATCGCGACACCGAGACGCAGAACAAGCAGACAGATTGGCAATTGAGCCGGATATTGTGGATGCCTGGTCATCATTCCCAAAGCCTCCTCCCAAGCTGCACCTGTACTTCAGCCCCTGCATTCCTGCGCGAGAGCGGTCGACCCAAGGGGTGTTTTCGATCTGATGGCTCTCGCCTCCACCAAAGCAATCAGATCGTCGACCACAAACCTCGTCCCGATCAGCTTCAGCCCCGCTTGCGCCAGATATCGCTCAGGACGGCGATCGAAGCTCGCGCCGAACGCCCATTGCGCCCACGGCTCCCAGAATCTGTTGAGCAGTAGGCGCAGGCCTCCGCTCGGGCGCCCGTAATCGAGAAGCCGCAATATTCCGCCCCGCCTTAGGACTCGCGACAGCTCCTTGAGCGCAGAAAGCTGGAGCTCCTCGGGCAGCGTGCAGAAGAGAAAGGATGCGACAGCCGCGTCGAATGACGCATCGGGAAAGGTGAGCCGGGTCACGTCCATCTCGAGCAATTGAACCGAAGCTCGTGATTCGCTCACCCGCCGTCTGGCGCGGTCGAGCATCGCGGGGCTGAGGTCGATGCCCACCACCTGGGCGCCCGGCGGATAGAAGCCGATATTCCGCCCGGTTCCGACTCCAGCGTCGAGGATTCGGCCCTCGAGGCCATCGAAGAGCAGCGGTCTGAGGCGCCGGTAGCGGCCATATTCGAACGGCAAATCGATGAGGTCGTAGAACGCGGCGATCCGCCGATAGACGTGCCTCACCCGCTCGCCGGCGTCGCTCACCTGAGCCTGGACTCGAACCTGCCTACCACCGCAACAGCCGGGGGCCGATCGCCAGTCCGATCAGCCCTGCAAGAAGAATGCCGGCGGTGTACCAGGTCGCGAGGAAAGCGGCCGTCGTCTCGGGGCAAAACAAAGCATAGACGACCGCTGCCGACGAGCCGGACGCAAGCCCAGCAAGCAACCCGGCCAATCGCAGATTGGTCGGCGCCAGCCGCCTGAACGCCCAGACGATGCCGGCAAGGATCGGGAGCGACAGGCCGGCAGTCGCGAGAATGCAGGTCTGCCATGTCGATCCGAACAATGCCGCCTCACGAAGCTGCGGCGCCTTCATGGACAATTCCATGATCGCGTTCGCGGCGACGAGGACGGGCGGGACGACGAGCCACAGAAACCGCATTCCAACGCGTTGTCCGGGCCGTCCCGATGCGAGCAGCAGAATGGTGCTCGCCGCCGCGAGGATTGCGGCATAAGCGAGCTTCATCGTGAACGCGGGGACCCCGGTGGAGGCGATCGCCGAGAAAGGCGCGCACCACAACGCCCACAGCACCACCAGCGCAACGGCCGCGCCGGCCCCAATGCCGGCGGCCAGCCGAAGCTGCGCTGCTCCGCGGCGGAGCGG
>DATMHD010000197.1:0-2430 GCA_035555075.1 Sphingomicrobium sp.
GGGATTGTTCGACCTCAATCGGGAGGCCCGGACCGTCGGTCTTGCCTACAAGCAGCTCATAGAACTTTATCGGGATGAGCCGGACTACCGGGTGTGCAGGACGCTCAAGGAAATGATGAGCTGATGGCGAACTTTCTTTCAGTCCAGGGCTATGATCCAGGGCCGAGCCAGCGCCCCCTTCTTGCCGGAGCCATTTCGGGGATCATCGGAACCGCTCCTGCAATTCCGATCCTGATCGGCTTTGGATCTTTGACGGTGCAGGCCTCCATCCTTGGCCATTCGAAGCTCCTGACCCTTGGTCTTGGCTGGGCCGCAATGGCGCTCGCCGGCGCGATCTACGCGCGTCTGTTTGGAAGAGCCGCGAACAACATCCACGGGGGGTGGCTGTTCGGCATGTCGTTCGGCTTCGCGCTTTGGGCCGCCGGCGCCGTCCTCGTCCTCCCGATCCTGAGCGGCGGACGGACGCCGGCCGGAACGGCCGCGCTCGGCATCGCTGTCTCGCTCCTCGCTTGGGGGCTCGCAACCGGCATCCTCGTGCCTTTCGTCCACCGACCGTTACATGAGAGTCTGGACAAAGCGGCGCGCCACGTTGGCGTTGGCCCAAATGCCGCGGCCGGCAAGGATCGTCCGATCCGGGAGCGCCACGAGAGCGAACATTAGCGAGCCTTCATTCTGGCGAGTTCCGGCGACTTTTCGGGCGCCTCGGCTCGCTAGACCAGCTCGCGCACGGTATCCGAGGCGAGCGTCAGCGCCGTCTTCATCGCATGCGGTGTGCCCTTGGCGAGCGCTTCGGCCATGTGCATCGCCTGCTTCACTTCGATTTTCGGCGGCATGGGCGGTTCATAGGGATCCACGACCGCCTCGATGAGGCAGGGGCCAGGAGTCGCGAGTGCTTCCCGCAGTTGTTCGCCGCAGCGCGCCGGGTCCTCAATCGTCACGGTGCGGATTCCACACCCCTCCGCGACTCTTCCGAAGTCGATCGGCTCGAGTTCGCAACCGAACTCCGGATTGCCGAGGAACACCATCTGCTCCCACTTGATCTGGCCAAGCGTATTGTTCTTGATGATGATGATCTTGGCGTTGAGATTATATTTCCTCAGCGTCACGAAATCGCCCATCAGCATCGCAGCTGAGCCGTCGCCGATAATGGCAATGACCTGACGGCCAGGATAAGCGGTAGCCGCGCCAATCGCGTAGGGAAGCCCACAGGCCATGCTTGCAAGCGTCCCCGAGCAGCTGAACTGCATCGATCCCCGCATCTCGACATGGCGCGCCGTCCAGGCCGTGATCGTCCCACTGTCAGTAATGAGAATCGCATCATCGTCGATGAGCTTGTTGAGCTCATGCGTCACGACCTGCGGCTTCATGGGCTTGTCCCGCCGCGTGCCACGCTCGTTCATCAGCTTGCGCCAGTCCTGCATGGATTTCTGCGTCGTTTCGAGAAACTTGCCGGAGTCTCTCTTCTTCAGGAGGGGAAGCAGCTCTGAAAGTACGCGCTTGCTGTCACCAACGAGACCGACGTCGACCGGATAGCGAAGACCGACCCGCTTGGGATCGAGCTCAATCTGGACTGCTTTGGCCTGACCGGGTTTCGGGTAGAATTCGATATAGGGGAAGCTCGATCCAACGATCAGCAGGGTGTCACAGCTTTCGAGGGCCTCCTGGCTTGGCCTTGTGCCGAGAAGTCCGACGCCTCCCGTCGTATAGGGACTTTCATCCGGGACGGCTTCTTTGCCGAGGAGCGGCTTTCCGATCGGCGCCTGGAGCCGCTCGGCAAGCTCCAGCAGTTCCTCCCGGGCGCCGATCGATCCACGCCCGGCAAGGATGAAAGGCTTCTCGCCTGCATTCAGAAGATCGGCCGCACGCTGCAGCATCTCGGGGTTCGGCAGCTGTGCTCCGCGGGCCATAATGTTGGAGGTGTGGTGCGCGACGTTGCGCTCCGACCGATCCTTCACCGGTTGCGACTGGAAGTCGACGGGAACCATGACATGTGTCGGCTGATGGTAGGCAAGCGCAGTACGGCACGCCTGTTCGACCACATCCTCGACATGCGCAGGGCCCATGACCCGCACCGAATAAGCGGTTGCGTCCATGAACAGCTTGTCGAGCGCGACGTCCTGCTGAGTCATGGTCTCGATAAGATCATGGTGCTGTGCGCCCGTGATCGCGAGCACCGGCTGGTTGTCGAGCTTGGCATCGTAAATGCCGTTGAGGAGGTGGATTCCGCCAGGCCCTGAAGTTGCGAGGCATACGCCGAGCTTGCCGGTGAACTTCGCATAGGCGCAGGCTGCAAAGGCGGCGGCTTCCTCATGGCGCACTTGCACGAACTTGATCTTGTCCTGGCGCTTCCGAAGTGCCTCGAACACACCATTGATCCCGTCTCCGGGAATCCCGAAGATCGTGTCGACGTCCCATTTGATGAGCGTTTCG
>DATMHD010000198.1:0-9330 GCA_035555075.1 Sphingomicrobium sp.
CAACGAACGAAGCGCAAACCGGTGCCCCGCAGCGGCCGCGCCAACAAGAGCTCCTCCGCCGAGCCGCGGGGCAATGGACCGCGCGCCGAAGGTGGCCCGCAGCGCATTGCCAAGCTGCTTGCGCGCGCCGGAGTGGCCTCCCGTCGCGACGTTGAGCGCATGATCCTCGAGGGCCGAATTGCGCGCAATGGTGAAAAGCTGACGACTCCAGCGATCCTGTTCGAAGATCTTCAAGGCATTACTGTCGACGGAAAACCGGTGCGTGCGGCTGGGTCCACCCGTTTGTTCAGGTTCTACAAGCCGCAAGGAACCATTACTGCGGCCAGGGATCCCAAGGGCCGGCCGACCATATATGACCGATTGCCCCCCGGCCTGCCGCGGCTGATGCCCGTCGGGCGCCTCGATTTCATGACTGAAGGATTGCTTCTTCTCACCAATGATGGCGAGTTCAAGCGGCAGCTCGAACTTCCAAGGAGCGGCGTCGTCCGGACCTATCGTGCCCGAGCGTTCGGCCACGTGACACAGGATCGTCTCGAAAGGCTTGCCGAGGGCATCACGATCGAGGGCATTCGCTACGGATCGATCAACGCCAACCTCGAGCGGCGGACGGGAAGCAATTGCTGGGTCGAAATGAGCCTTGCTGAGGGCAAGAATCGGGAGGTCCGGAAGGTGCTGGCGCACCTTGGCCTGCAAGTCTCACGGCTGATCCGCACGGCCTACGGACCGCTCACTCTCGAAGGCCTCGAGCCTGGCGGCATCGAGGAGGTGGCGGAGGGCGAGCGCGAGGCGTTCCGAAACAGTATCAAATGAGGATCATCGGCGGGGCGTGGCGCCGGCGGCTCCTCGAGAGTCCTTCAGGACAGGCCACGCGGCCAACTGCGGACCGTGTGCGCGAAACACTCTTTTCCATGATCTCCAGCCGGATCGGGAGCTTCGAGGGCTTGCGCGTCGCAGACCTGTTCGCGGGTAGCGGGGCGCTCGGCCTCGAGGCACTCTCGCGGGGCGCAGCTCATGCGACCTTGGTTGAAAATGATGCGGCTGCCCTCGCGGTCATCCGCCGCAACGCGCAGACCCTGGGCGCCAGTGTCGAGATCATCCCGGGTTCGGCCCTCGCGCTTCCAAAGCGCGATCCCTTCGACCTTGTTTTGGCAGATCCGCCTTATGCACCGGGTTCAGGGACCGCTCTGGTCAATTCGGTTGCCGACGCGGCATGGCTTGCGGAGGGCGGGTGGATGAGCATCGAGACCGCGCGCGACGATGATATCGATCCGGGCCCCTTCGCAATCGAAGCTTCGCGCGACGTCGGCCGCGCGCGCCTTACGCTCTTGCGTCGCCCTTAGAGGCAGTCGCGGCCTTTCTGATCTCGTCCATCTCGGTACCGAGCCTTCTTCCGACCGCCGCAGCTGCGGCCTTGCCTGCTTCCTTGACGGCCTTGCCCGCACGCTTGCCTCCCGTTCCACCGCCGCTCGTAAAGCCATGTTCGGCCAGCGCCGCGAGTGCCGCAGTCGCGGCGACCGCGACAAGCTCGGCGACCAACGGGCTTTGCATCAGCTTGACTAATGCCTCGCCCATTCCGTCCGAGGTTCGGGATCGGCCGCCGCTCCCGTTCGACGAGAGCCGCGCGACCGAGCTTCCCCCGTTCTTCTCGCGGGAACCGCCGCTCTTGCCGCTCGCCTTGCCGCCGGTCTTCCCGGTTGCCTTCTTCGCCATCCTGATCGCTCCTGTCGTCTAGGATTTTGGACGCTCAACTCCCCCGGGGCATTTCCGTATCCCGGCGCTTGATGCAATCCGCCGTTTGCAACGCTGTATTGACACAGTAATACACTTACGCCTATCCTTCTGCGGGAACAGGAGGAAGAGGCATGTATTCTCAGCAAGAGCTGGATGATGCGGTTGCTTCGGGCGTGATCACCCAGCAGGCTGCAGATGCGCTGCGTGCCCATGTCGAGCAGCAACGGACGACCGTGATCCCGGACGAAGAGCAGTTCCGGCTGCTCACGGGCTTCAACGACATCTTCGTGTCGATCGCGGCAGCGATCCTGCTCTTCGCTGTCGGGTGGATCGGCCAGAGCATCGGCCACTCGGCAGGACTCGCGATCGATCCTCGAGGGCCAACCTTCGTTGCGCCGCTATTCGTCGCCGCCAGTGCGTGGGGACTAGCTACCTACTTCACCGGCAGGCGCCGCATGGCACTTCCCTCAATTCTCCTGCTTCTCTCCTTCATCGGCGGCGTATTCGCGACCGCGTTCCTGGGGCTCATTCTTGGCGTTGGCCCAGGCCGCGTCGATGGAAATGAGCAGCTCGCTGGAATTCTTGGCGCAATCTCGGCTGCCATTGCCGCCGGCTCAGCCTGGCTGCACTGGAAGCGTTTCCACGTGCCGATCACCGTTGCCGGCGGTGCTGCCGCTGTTGCGGGGATTGTCGTTGCGCTGCTGATCGCGGGCCTCGGCAGCAATGTTGATCAGGCCAGAAACGTCATTCTCGGCCTCGTCCTTTTCCTTGGGGTCGGCGTTTTCCTGTTCGCCATGTGGTGGGATTCATCTGACCGGGGTCGCCTCACCCGGCGCTCGGACGTGGCGTTCTGGCTGCACCTGCTCGCCGCTCCGATGATCGTCCACCCGGTCTTCACCTTGCTCGGCCTCAACAACGGGCACGTCGGTCTTGGAGGGGGGATCATTGCAGTGTTGCTCTACGTGATGCTGGGCCTCACCGCGCTTGCGGTCGACCGCCGCGCGCTCCTGGTCTCGGCTCTTGCCTACGTGCTGTTTGCACTGAACGAACTGTTCCGGCAGTTCGGAGCCGTCGAGCTCAACGTCGCACTGACAGCATTGGTGATCGGATCGGCACTGCTGATGCTCTCGGCCTTCTGGCACCAGGCACGGGCCGCAATCGTGAAGCCGTTGCCCGAAAGCCTGCGGGAGAAACTCCCGCTCCTCGATCGATCAGCGGTTATCCAACCAGCCGCATGAGACGCCGCTCGAGCGGGGCCAAGACACCGGCGAGGTCGTGGCCCCGTTTGAGCACCACCCCATGCTCGCTCACGAGTGCGAACGCCCCCTGCTTCTGACGCAGCTCGGGGCGTTTCTCTATGCGAACCTCCGGGCGTTCGCTGTGGCGGCGGAAGGCCGCGAACACCGCTACATCCGGATCGATCCTCAAGGCATAATCGCGCCAGTGACCGGCCGCGACCATGCGGCCGTAAAGGTCAAGGATCCGCATCAGTTCCTTGCGATCGAACGTGGCGATTGGGCGCCGGTCCCAGGCACTCGGGAATGGCGCGACGACGCTCAAGCGCTCTTCACCTTGGGCTGCGGCGCTCGTGCAAGCTTCAGCGCCTTGAGCTCCTTGCGAAGCTCATCGATCTCTTCCTCAAGTTCGGACAGCCGCGCTCTCACAGGATCGACATCCTCACCGCAGGGCGTGCCGTAAGGCATGAAGCCAGGGCTATAGTGAACTGCGTCGACTGGAACTGGCTTCGCCGGGATCCCGACGACCGTCTGCCCCGCCGCAACATCCTTGGTAACCACCGAATTGGCGCCGATCTTGGCGCCCTCTCCGATCTCGATCGGCCCGAGGATCTGCGCGCCTGAACCGACCACCACGCCATCCTTCAACGTCGGGTGGCGTTTGCCGCCGACACCTGTCGTCGGGTTCGTACCTCCAAGCGTCACATGCTGGTAGATCGTGACATCGTCTCCAATCTCGGCACTTTCACCGATCACGCTAAACCCGTGATCGAGAAAGAAGCGCTTGCCGATCTTGGCGCCGGGATGAATATCGATGGCCGTCAGGAAGCGCGCGGTGTGGTTGACGAGCCGCGCGAGGAAGAAGAGCCGCCCCTCCCACAGCCAGTGACCGATCCGGTGGAGTCCCAGTGCCGTCACTCCAGGATAGAAGAGCACGTCCCAGCGCGAACGCGCCGCAGGATCGCGCGATTTGACCGAATCCAGATAGGCGATAAGCCCTGACTGCAAGCCTTGAAACTCCTTGGCGATGGCGCTGCAATCTAAGTGCGGCCTCACCCAAATACCAGCGGTCGGGTCAACCAAAGGTTTCAGTCCGATCCGTCGGCTTTACCGCACAACGTCCATCAAAAGGTCGTAAGAGCGCAGTCTCGCCTGATGATCGTAGACCTGCGATGTAACCATCAGTTCGTCAGGCCTGGCGCGTTCGATGAACTCCCGCACCTGTTGGGCAGCCGTGTCCGGACTTCCGATCGCGCTTGCCGAGAGCACCGAACGGAGAAGCGCGCGAGCCTCCAACGGAAGCTCGTCGAAATAGCCGGCCCTGGGCGGAGGAAGCTGGACAGGTGCACCGCTGCGCAGCGATACGAAGGCTTGCTGAACCGAGGTCGCGAGCAGTTCGGCTTCCTCGTCCGTGTCGGCCACGATCGCATTGAACCCAAGCATGACATGGGGCCTTGCGAGCTGGTCTGAAGGTTGGAAGCGCTCGCGGTAGACCTTGATGGCATCCATCATCATCTGCGGCGCAAAGTGCGAGGCGAACGCATAGGGCAGCCCCAGCATCGCTGCGAGCTGGGCTCCGAACAGACTGGACCCGAGGATCCAAATGGGGATGCTCAGCCCCTCCCCCGGGACAGCCCGGACGCGTCCGTTGCCCCCTGTGAAATAGCCCATCAGCTCGATGACATCTTTTGGAAACTGGTCTGCATCGGACGATAGGTTGCGACGCATCGCGTAGGCAGCAGCCTGGTCCGTTCCAGGCGCTCGGCCAAGGCCAAGATCGACGCGGCCGGGGAACAAAGCTTCGAGCGTGCCGAACTGCTCTGCGATGATGAGCGGGGCATGGTTTGGCAGCATGATGCCGCCCGAACCGATGCGGATTGTCGATGTCTGTGAGCCGACGAAGGCCAAGGCGACAGCAGTTGCCGCGCTTGCGATGCCCGGCATCGAATGATGCTCGGCCATCCAGAAGCGGGTATAACCGAGGGCTTCGACATGGCGGGCAAGGTCCGCCGAGTTGCGCAGTGAGACACCCGCATCGCTGCCCTGGGCGATCGGTGAGAGATCGAGAACGGAAAGTGGAACCATTCGAACGGATGTGGGTCCGGGAGCGGGCTAATCAATGAGAATCGCCGGCGTGTAGCGCCCGCGCGGCCCTGAAATGGCGATTGCGCTCCAACTGCTTTGCGGGCAGGCTTCCGAAGTGTAGCGGCTTGCGGTTACACCCTCTCTGGGCTAATGGCCCCGACCGTCCGGCGGGCGGTAATCCCCTCTGGGCAGCCCGTCCTTTGGCGAGCGCGTACGGTGCCCCTCATCAGGCCGGCACCGGAACGCGCTTTTTCGTCATGGCGGATGGCTGTTCGAGATCCCACCTGAAGGACGCCGCCCAAGCATGGTGCTCGCGCGGCACGAATGGAAACCAGGTCCGCATGCAGGAGCTTCGCCATGGTGGCGCGGCGCGGCAAGCGAATTTGACGAAGACTAGGACAGACACAGCATATGGCGACCACGACCTTCCCGACCCGCGACGATTTCGCGGCCCTCCTCAATCAAAGCCTCGGCGGCGAAAATGAAGCCTTCGAGGGCAAGGTGGTGAAGGGCACCGTCACCGGGATCGAGAACGATATGGCCGTGATCGATGTCGGCCTGAAGAGCGAGGGCCGAGTTCCGCTGCGCGAATTCGCAGCACCCGGCCAGAAGGCCGAACTCAAGGTTGGTGACGAGGTTGAGGTCTATGTCGACCGCGTCGAGAATTCTGCCGGCGAAGCGATGCTGTCGCGTGACCGAGCCCGCCGTGAAGCCGCATGGGACAAGCTCGAGGGCGAGTTCTCCGCGGGCAACCGCGTCGAGGGCGTGATCTTTGGCCGGGTGAAGGGCGGGTTCACCGTCGACCTCGGCGGGGCAGTCGCGTTCCTTCCGGGTTCACAGGTGGACATCCGGCCGGTTCGCGATGTCCAGCCGCTGATGGACCTTCCGCAACCCTTCCAGATCCTGAAGATGGATCGGCGTCGCGGAAACATCGTCGTGTCGCGTCGCGCGATCCTCGAGGAGACTCGCGCCGAACAGCGTTCGGGCCTGATCCAGAGCCTTGCCGAGGGCCAGGTGATCGACGGCGTGGTGAAGAACATCACCGATTATGGCGCTTTCGTCGATCTTGGCGGCATCGATGGCCTGCTCCACGTGACGGACATTTCCTACAAGCGCGTCAATCACCCGTCCGAAGTGCTGAACATCGGCGACACGGTGAAGGTGCAGATCATCCGCATCAACCGTGAGACGCAGCGCATCTCGCTTGGCATGAAGCAGCTCGAGAGTGATCCTTGGGAGGGTGCTTCCGCCAAGTATCCGGTTGGCGGCGTCTTCCGCGGTCGCGTCACGAACATCACCGAATATGGTGCGTTCGTCGAACTCGAGCCTGGTATCGAAGGCCTCGTTCACGTCTCGGAGATGAGCTGGACGAAGAAGAACGTGCACCCGGGCAAGATCGTTTCCACCTCGCAGGAAGTGGACGTGAAGGTTCTGGAGGTCGACGAGGAAAAGAGGCGGATTTCGCTTGGCCTCAAACAGGCCCAGTCGAACCCGTGGGAAGCCTTTGCCGAGGCGCACCCAGTCGGCTCGGTCGTCGAGGGCGAGGTCAAGAATTCCACCGAATTCGGATTGTTCGTGGGCCTCGAAGGAGACGTCGACGGAATGGTGCACATGTCGGACATCGCGTGGGGCGTCTCGGGCGAAGAGGCGCTACAGCTTCACCGCAAGGGCGAGACCGTGCGTGCGCAAGTTCTCGACGTAGACGTCGAGAAGGAGCGGATTTCGCTCGGCATGAAGCAGCTTGAGGGTGGCGGCGCAGGCGCCGGCGCAGCTGGAAGTGCTGGTACTGGTGCGGGCGGCGTCAAGAAGGGCGACACCGTGACCGTGACCGTTCGTGCAGTGCAGGATGCAGGCCTCGACGTTCAGGTCGGGGACGATGGTGCAGTCGGCTTCATCAAGCGCGGCGACCTTGGACGTGACCGCGACGAGCAACGTCCAGAGCGCTTCCAGGTAGGGCAGAAGCTCGATGCGATGGTGACCGGCTTCGATCGCTCGAAGAAGCCCAATTTCTCGGTGAAGGCGCGGCAGATTGCCGAAGAGAAGGAAGCGGTCGCGCAGTACGGCAGCTCGGATTCGGGCGCCTCGCTCGGTGACATCCTCGGCGCTGCGCTCAAGGAAGCGCAGGCGGGCAAAACCACCAAGAAGAAGTAACCAAGTCACGGAAATGCGCGGCATTCTTTGATTAGAGTGCCGCGCAAATCCTTCTTGCGTGGGACAAGATTTCCTGACAGCCTGACACTCAAGCGGCCCGTGTTTAAACTGGGGAGTTGGGGCCGGTTCATCCTTAAGCGGGGACGCCGATGATCCGTTCTGAACTGGTGCAGAAGCTTTGCACCGATTTCCCTGACCTCACCCAGCGTGAGGTTGAGGGTGTCGTAAGCGCGATTTTTGATTCGATCACTGACCAGCTGGCTAGTGGCGGCCGGGTCGAACTGCGGGGTTTTGGAGCTTTCTCAACACGGCAGCGCGACGGTCGTGTGGGGCGCAATCCAAGAACGGGCGAAGCCGTCTCGGTGAATGCCAAGCGCGTGCCCTATTTCAAGCCGGGCAAGGAAATGCGCGAGCGCTTAAATCTCAAGGAAGTCACCGCGGAATAGCCTTGGCCGGCTCTACCGTCGCCGTGGCTGGAAAAGCGGACGTGGCGGAACGGTAGACGCTGGGGACTTAAAATCCTCTTCCCGTAAGGGAGTGCGGGTTCAAATCCCGCCGTCCGCACCACCGGCGCCAGCACTTAAGTTCTGGACTGACTGAACATGCCAAGGGCGGCCGCCCCTGACTGCCGAATGTCGAAATGAGACCCGGTTCCGCAAAGCTCAAAGAAAAGGCCAAGCTTTCAAATGCTTGCGCCGGAGCGCTAACCTCGTTTCATAGAGGGAATTTATTAAGCGTTCCCAAGTAAACAGTGTCCCCAAGGCTAGTGGCGGACCAAGCGTGGACAGAGCAACAAGCTCAAGGCTGATCAAGGCGCGCCGGGACGCACTCGTGCTTGCGGTGCTTATCACTGCCGTGATGCTGCTGATCTGGAACGGAAGCGCATTCTTCCACAACCTTCGCATTGGCGGCCAGGAGTTCGGGCCCGAAATCCGACTTGCAAGCACTGCGCTCACGTTGAACGTCGCCCTCATCCTGTTCGGCTGGCGCCGCTACGTCGATCTTCAACATGAAGCGGAGATGCGTGCCGAACACGAACGTCGCGCTACGGTGCTCGCAACGACCGACACGATCACCGGCCTATACAATCGCAAGGGCTTCGCAGACCGCGCCGGCGCCTTGTGCACCGCTGCGGGCGAGAGAGGCGACAATCTCGTTATCATCTCGTTCCAGATCCACCGGTTCAAGGCGGTGAATGACCAGCACGGTTATGAGACCGGCGATCGCCTTTTGAAGACCATCTCTGTGTCGCTTGCCGACGAGCTTGGGCCGGATGCGGTACTTGCCCGCCTCAGCGGCAATGAGTTCGCTGTCGCGCTCGCACTGAAGAACGAGGAGATGCCGCGCGCCGACCTCCTCGCAGACGCTGTTCTCCGGACGGTGACTCGCCCGCTCCTCTTCGAGGAAAAGATCATCCAGGTAGGCGCTTTCGCAGGCATTGCGACAGCATTTGCCGCGGACGTTCGCATCCCGGATCTGCTTCGCCGCGCGGACATTGCAATGGACCATGCAAGGAGCGGTCGCGTTGCGCGTCCCGTTTGGTTCGACGATGGGATGGAACGGGCGCTGATCGCCCACGGCGAGATCGAACAGGGTATCCGCTACGGTCTCGATCATGGCCAGTTCGTTCCTTATTTCGAGCCGCAGGTGGATCTCGCGACTGGCGAAATCGTCGGCTTCGAGGTGCTGGCCCGCTGGATCCATCCCCTCTCCGGCGTCATCGGCCCCGACGTCTTCATCCCGGTCGCGGAAGAGATCGGCCTTATCGGCCGGCTGTCCGAGCATGTGATCGCGGAGGCGCTTCGCGAAGCGGCGGCGTGGGACGCGAAGATCAAAATCTCCGTCAACATCTCGCCCTTCCAGCTCGCCGACGGTTGGCTCGCGCAACGGATTGTCAAAACGCTCGCGGACACCGGCTTCCCCGCCGAGCGTCTGGTGATCGAGATCACCGAGAGCTCGCTGTTCGCGGACATCGACCTCGCCCGGACAATCGTCACCAGCCTCAAGAACCAGGGGATCCGTCTGGCGCTCGACGATTTCGGAACCGGCTTCTCGTCGCTGGCGCACCTGCGCTCCCTGCCGTTCGACATCTTCAAGATCGACCGGAGCTTCGTCAGCAACATCAATT
>DATMHD010000199.1:0-6136 GCA_035555075.1 Sphingomicrobium sp.
CCGGACGGACCCACGCTTCAATGCAATCCTCGAGCGCCTCGACGGAGGCAGCTAGACAAGTCCCGCATGGTCGAGGGCGGCGTCGACCGCCCGCTTGGACGCGTCGGAAGCTTCGACCAGTGGCAATCGAAGTTCGAGTGGCGAGCCCGGCCGAACTCGCGACAGCGCATATTTGGTGGGGGCTGGCGATGCGTCCGAGAACAAGGCCGCATGAAGGGGATAAAGCCGGTCCTGAAGCTTCAGTGCGTCGTCCCAGCGGTTCTCGCGCATGGCCTTCTGGAACTGCGAGCAGAGTTTGGGCGCGACATTTGCAGTGACCGAGATGCAGCCGGTGCCCCCCATGGCGTTAAAGCCAAGCGCCATATCGTCATTGCCGCTGAGCTGGATGAACTCGTCGCCGCACGCGAGCCGCTGGGCGGAGACCCGCGCAAGATTCCCTGTCGCGTCCTTGATGGCGACGATCTTCGCATGGCTCGCTATTTGAGCGAGCGTCTCGACGGAAATGTCGGCAACGGTTCGCGAAGGCACGTTATAGACAATGATCGGGAGCGGAGACGCATCCGCAATGGCCGTGAAATGGGCAGCGATCCCCGCCTGACCGGGCTTGTTGTAATAAGGGACCACAACCAGGGCTGCGTCCGCCCCGACGTCCGCCGCAGCTCGAACGAGCTCGATTGCGGCTTCGGTCGAATAACTTCCGCAGCCGGCAATGACCGGCACTCTCCCCCGAGCCACCTGCACGGCGTGTGCGATCACTTCGCGATGCTCGTCGCGGGTCAACGTCGCGCTCTCGCCGGTGGTGCCGCAGGGAACCAATGCATCCGAGCCTTCGCCGATTTGCCATTCGACAAACTCCGCGAATGTGTCCTCTGCGACACGGCCGCCTGAAAATAGCGTCACCAGTGCCGGAATCGACCCGAAAAACATGAACTTGCCTCCTTAAAGGAGAGTTAGACTGCTGGCCTGCATGATTGGCGGGGCCGGCGTTCACGGCCTGATAAGGAGGGGCGAGCCAAGATGTCCAGCATGTGGCGAGCTGCTGCACTCATGGCGGTCCTCCTGGCCATTGCCCCCTCGAGCTCGGCGCAATATGCGCCTGCGAGCGCCTATGCGCCGGCCTCGACGTACACCAACCAGGGTGTCGCATCCTCGCTCGATAGCTGGCGGGCGCTTCGCCAAAGCAGCAATTACCGTTTTTCCGATTATGCGGGCTTCCTCATCGCAAACCCGGACTGGCCGGAAACGACGAGGATGCGCGGCTGGGCAGAAAAGGCGATGCAGCCGGGCGAGAACGCACGAACCGTCATTGCCTTCTTCGCTGCGGAGAAGCCCAGGACCGGAAATGGCTGGGCACGCCTCAGCGACGCCTATGCATCATCCGCGCAGGATGCCGCTGCCCTCGATGCCGCCCGGCACGCCTGGAGCTACGCGGATCTCAGCAGCAGCGACGAGCAGGCGCTCTGGTCCCGATACGGCGCGCGGTTCTCGAGGTCGGACAACGACAATCGGGTCGACTCTCTCTTATTCTCCAAGAAGGCCGATGACGCGGCTCGCTTCCTTGGCTCGGCAAGTCCCGACAGGCAGGCGTCCTTCGCGGCCCGAATCGCGATGCTTCGGAACTCGCCAGATGCGGACAGTCGCTACAATGCGTTGATCGGCACGGTGACCAGCGATGCCGGGCTGATGATGGATCGTGCCCGCTGGCTTCGGGCGAACAATTACGCCCTGTCCGCCCAGCAGCTCGCGGCGCGCGAGCACAAGTTCGTGAGCAAGCCCGCGGATCCCGAGCGTTTCCTTGATATGCTGATCGCCCTTTCCGGCGATGCGGTCGACCAGCGCAACTGGCAGACGGCGTACAACATCGCGAGCCAGGTCGACGATGCACTTCCCGACGGGGCAAGCATCCCCGATCAGCCGCTTGGCGTTCGCGACGACTATACCAGCCTTGCCTGGCTTGCGGGCACTATTGCCCTCGATCGGATGAACCGGCCTTCGAGCGCGATCGCAATGTTCGATCGCTATGCTCGCGCCGGGCGGTCGCTCCAGGTGCAGACGAAGGGATATTATTGGGCGGGCCGGGCATCGCTCGCAGCAGGGCGCTTCCAGGAGGCCAACGCCTATTTCCAGCGGGCGGCAGCTTATCCCGATCTTTTTTACGGTCAGCTCGCCCTCGAGCGACTCGGTCGATCGGTATCGCCGCCGACCCAGGCGCTTCCTCAATATGTGACCACTTCCGTCCAGCGCGCCGCGTTCAACGGGCGCCCGCTTGTCCAGGCGATCCGTCTCCTCGGGCAACAGGGACGGTCGAGCGAGCAGGCCCTTTTCGTAAGGGCACTTGCCGAATCCCTGGACAATGACACCGATCGCAATCTTGCGATCGAGCTAGGGCAGCAGATCGGACGTCAGGATGTTGCTGTCTGGACGTCGCGGATGGCGCGCGTGAAGGGATCTATGTTCTACGTCCGGCAGGCCTATCCAACGCTCGGCGCTTCTGTGTCAGGCGAGCTTTGGTCCCTCGCGCATGGCATCAGCCGCCAGGAAAGCTCCTTTGACCCATATGCGGTAAGCCATGCCGGGGCCCGCGGCATGATGCAGCTGATGAACGGGACCGCGCGCGAGCAGGCGGGGAAGATGGGCGTCGGCTTCGACAGCTACCGCCTGATCAGCGATCCCAATTACAACGTCATGATAGGCTCAGCCTATTTCAATCGCCTGCTGAACACCTGGAATGGGAGCGTCCCGCTTGCGGTTGCGGCCTATAATGCCGGGAGCGGCAACGTCCGGAAATGGATCGACCGCTATGGGGATCCGCGAAGCCAGGTGGACATGCTCAAGTGGATCGAGGCGATCCCCTACACGGAAACCCGCGCCTATGTTCAGCGGGTGATCGAGAACAGCGTCGTCTATGATTCGCTTCGATCGAGCCAGCAACAGCAATCCGCGCTGCACGTTTCGCGCTATCTTGGGAAGGACCGCCCGGCCTGATAGTCGCTGGTGGTGACCGACCGTTTCATCACGCCTCAGGGGCTAAGCCGAATACGCGCCGAATATGACGAGCTTTTCGGCATCGAACGGCCGAAGATCGTCGAGACCGTGTCCTGGGCAGCATCCCTTGGTGACCGGTCGGAAAATGCCGATTACATCTACGGCAAGAGACGCCTTCGCGAGATCGACCGGCGGCTCGCCTATCTCGGCCGGATCATGAAGCAAGCCAGGATCGTCGACCCTGCAAGGCAGCAGGCGCGCGACCAGGTGCGCTTTGGAGCGACCGTCGAACTTGCCGACGAGGACGACAACCGGCGCACGTTGACCATCGTTGGCGACGATGAAACCGACGCCGGTTCAGGAAGGATCGGCTGGAGCGCTCCACTTGCGCGGGCGCTCATTGGAGCACGCGTCGGGGATGAACGCCTGGTGCGTCTGCCTGCGGGCGAAAAAAGCTACGAAGTGGTCGCGATCCGCTATCCGGACTAGGCCACCCGCGGTGTTCCCACCAGCTTGGGGGGTTCGGATGGCATGGTCCTCGACCAGGCCTCGGCGATCATCTCGAGCGCGGCAACGGCCGCCTGCTGCTCGTCGTCGCCGTCGATCGTCCGCCACGGGGACCAGCGCGTATCCGTGTTCGCGCGCAGTTCGTCGAGCGCTTGCAGATAAGAAGGGTCGTCGGCGGGGACGAAATCATCCTGCGGAACACGCGTCCGCCACGGGTTTCGCCGGCGCTGGTCGAGACGATGTTCCTGGACATCGGCACTGACGTCGAAGAACAGCTTCACCAGCAAGGTTCCGTAGTCGCGCTGCTGCGCCTCGAATTCGTTGATCTCGTCGAAGACGCGCGGGATCGACTCGCCCGGGGTTCGGCCAAGGACTCGATCCTCCAGCACCCGGCGATACCAGCTTCGATAGAATACCGACGTATGCCCGGCGGGGGGAAGCTGCCTCCAGAAACGTGCGAGCCAGTGCCCTTCGCTTGCCTCGCGCCGGTCATAACCGGTCCAGTGCGCGACAAAATGGCAGGGGTCGAATGCCGAGGCGAGCTGCTTGAGGGTGAACTTCTTGCCGGAGCCCTCGGGCCCTTCGAGCAGGATGATGGCCCGTCGTCCGTGCGCGATCTGCGGAAGCTGCAACTCGCCTAAGTGATCGCGAAGAGCGCGCAGCGCCGGCTGGAAGTCGGCCGCCGTTCGCGGCCCGCCAAAACTTGCTGCCCGGTCAACCATCGAACGGGAAGTTAACGCAATCTCTCGCGGACTCAACGTTTAGCTTCGAGGAAGACCAGCTTCGCACTCAGCTGTCGGCGACCACCTTGATGTGCAGCTCCTTCAGCTGCTTCGGCATGACTGCCGCCGGCGCGTTCATCATGAGGTCTTCAGCCTTCTGGTTCATCCGGAAGAGAATCACCTCGCGGATGTTCGGCTCATTGGCCAGCAGCATGACAATGCGGGCGATGCCCGGCGCCGATCCACCATGCGGCGGAGCTCCATATTTGAAGGCGTTGATCATGCCCGAGAAGTTGGTGTCGACCTCCTCGCGCGAATAGCCCGCGATTTCGAACGCCTTGTACATGATGTCCGGACGGTGGTTCCGGATCGCACCTGAACTCAGTTCCACGCCGTTGCAGACGATGTCGTACTGCCAGGCGAGGATGTCGAGCGGATCCTTGGTTTCGAGGGCTTCCATTTCGCCTTGCGGCATCGAGAAGGGATTGTGGCTGAAATCGATCTTCTGCTGCTCTTCGTTGAACTCGAACATCGGAAAATCGACAATCCAGCAGAACCGGAACGAATCCTTCTCCACGAGGTCGAGCTGCTCGGCCACCCGCGTCCTTGCAAGACCCGCGAGCTTTGCCGCGTCCTCTTTTGCGCCGGCGGCGAAGAAAATGCCGTCGTCAGGTCCAAGGCCCATCTCGTCAGCTAGGCGGTTCATCCCCTCCTCGCCATGGTTCTTGGCGATTGGACCTCCCCACTCGCCGCCTTTGCGGGTCGCGTAGCCAAGGCCTGCAAAGCCTTCGCTCCTCGCCCATTCGTTCATGTCGTCGAAGAACTTGCGGCTGAGGCCAGCGGTATTGGGTGCCGGCACTGCACGAACAGTGCCGCCACCTTCGACGATCCTTGCGAACAGTCCGAAGCCCGAGCCTCTGAAACTGCTTCCGACCTCGCTGATGAGGAGCGGGTTCCGAAGGTCGGGCTTGTCGGTCCCGTACTTAAGCAGGGCTTCCTTGTAGGGGATGCGGGGGAACTCGCCCGCCGGAGTGACGGAGCGCCCGTCCGCGAACTCGAGGAACACGCCCGACAAGACGGGTTCGATGGCCGCAAACACGTCTTCCTGGGTGACGAAGCTCATCTCGAAATCGAGCTGGTAGAACTCGCCGGGACTGCGGTCGGCACGTGCGTCCTCGTCACGAAAGCAGGGCGCGATCTGGAAGTAGCGGTCGAAACCCGCGACCATGATCAGCTGCTTGAACATCTGCGGCGCCTGCGGAAGCGCATAGAATTTGCCTGGATGGACCCTGCTTGGAACGAGATAGTCGCGGGCGCCCTCAGGCGAACTTGCAGTGAGAATCGGCGTTTGGAACTCGGTGAAGCCCCGCTCGATCATGCGTCGGCGAATCGAGGCGATCACCGCAGATCGAAGCAGGATGTTGCCGTGGATCTGCTCGCGGCGAAGGTCGAGATAGCGATATTTCAGCCGGATTTCCTCGGGGTAATCCTGCTCGCCTGCAACCGGCATCGGAAGCTCGGCCGCAACCGATTGAACCCGGACTTCCCTTGCGCGAACCTCGATTTCGCCGGTCGGAAGATTGGGGTTCACCGTCTCGGGCGATCGGGCAACCACCTCCCCCTGGACCGTGACGACCGACTCGACGCGAAGCCGGTCGAGGGTCTTGAAGGCGGGCGAATCCGTATCAGTGACGATCTGGGTGATGCCGTAATGGTCGCGAAGATCCACGAACAGCAGATGCCCGTGGTCCCTCTTTCGATGGACCCAGCCCGAGAGTCGGACGGTCTCGCCGACATTGCTGGCGCGCAGCTCGGCGCAAGTGTGGGTACGATAGGCGTGCATGATGCTTGGCTCTGCTCAGCGGAAAATTGTGGAGAAAAACGCGCGCCGCGCTTCACTGTCGCGAACCTTTTTGTCAACC
>DATMHD010000200.1:0-3889 GCA_035555075.1 Sphingomicrobium sp.
TGGGCCGAGGGTCCTCTTTCCCGACGGGTTCTCGAAGGAGGAGCAGAACATCAGGGCCGTCTACTATGATCGCCCTGCGGCCTTCACCCACAGTATCGGGGTGATCGCATCCAGAACCAAGGGAGACGCCGAGCTTCTCCAGTTCGCCGCGGTATATCTACGGTCCACGCTCGCGCGCTACTTCCTGATGATGCGCGGCTGGAAGATGCTATGCGAACGCAACGGCGTGCACCTGGCCGATGTCGAAACCTTCCCCTTCTTCGCGCCGGAGAACGCACCCGATCCCGAAGCGGCGGTGGCGGCGATCAGGCGGGTCGCCCAGCACCTCCAGACCTTACGGCAGCTCCCGGAGCTCGAACAGTGCCCGCGCTACCGGCAGATCCGAGACGAACTCGATAACGCCGTGTTCGACTATTTCGAACTAACGGCCGACGAGCGGATGCTGGTACGCGAGACGGTAAAAGTCCTGATGCCCTCGATACGGCCGCGGAGCTTCAAGAGCCTCGACACGCCCGCACAACATCTCGCCGACCCCGACGCTTTCGAGACGTATGCGCGAACCCTCGCGGACTCGCTCACATCGTGGCGCAACCGCACCAATGGCAAAGGGCGGTTCCTCGTCGATGTCGTCGCTAGCGATGCCGATCGCGCCGGGCCCTCAGGCATCGTCCGGATCACGTACGATCAGGAGCGGACCGATCGGCCCGTGGTCGACACCGAGGTCAGCGACGACCTCGTGCTCGAAACTTTGGCGCAGCTGCGCGCGGACGGTCTTCGTGCAATCCCGTCCGGAGGCTTCTTGACGCTGATCCCCGACGCCCATCTTTGGATCGACGGCACGCTCTATCTCGTGCGGCCCCTCACCCAGCGAAGCTGGACGATTCGGCAGGCGATGCGCGATGCCGAGCAAATCGTCCGCCGGGTGCAAGCACGAGCGTCACGCGAGAAAATCCAGGTGAGCGTGTGAGCTCAGCTGGCGACTGGCGCGCAGCATTCCCGATCCGGCCCGCCAGCGAAGCCGTGGAGGCGCTTCGACACGCTTGGGCCGAACTCGCCGCGCGACCGCTCCGCGACTTCAATCCAAGGACCAAGGAAGACGCACTCACCAAAAAGCTAAAGATTTACATCGAGAATTACGTCGCCCCGCAGCGCGGGCTGCTCGGCATGTGGGCGGCCGAGGACATCATCGGCGAGATCGATCCTTCGACAGGCGAAATGATCGACGAGCGCCGGACGGACATTGCATATGGCTGGAACGACCAGGATCAGGACATGAAGCTCATCTTCGAGTTCAAGCGCCTGGGACGGCAGAAGCGCCACCGCGACCATTATCTGAAGGACCGGGGGCTCGGGCGCTTCGTCTCCGGCATCTACAGCCGTCGCCAGCCTGTCGCAGCCATGGTCGGCGTCTTGCTGGATCCCGAGGAGGAGGTGGTACCGCCAATTCGCAAAGCGCTGGGCGATGCGGCGCTTGGAGCCGCGCTACGGCTGCGCAAGACTGCAACTGGCGACTCTTTCACCCGCCCTTCGTCGCTGTTCCAATCTGCGGACTTCGACACGGAGCATGAGCGAGACCCGGCCTTCGCTCCGCCGCATGGCACAATCCACGTATCCCACTTTTTCCTGGCGTTCGGTTATCCCGTCTCGACGAAAAAGGCCCGACCTTTAAAACCTTCCCGTCTCAACCCGGAATTATAGCCCAATTGCGTGGCGCTTGATCCTACTCTCCTCGAGGTCAGCACGTTTGCAACCACACACGCCCGTTGGGCCATCCTTCTCCGATGCGTGACGAATCGTGCAGGTATCCTTAGTCAGGATTTCTCGCCGGGAAGGCCTGTCATCGAGATAGCCAAGCATAATGAATGCCGTAGAGATTGAAGAAGCCGTATCAGAGCTGGTCAGCCAGCCTTTCGATCCGGCCGAGTTCGCGTTCCAATTCCTGACGGCGTTCGGGTCAAAGGACACGACAATCAAGCGCCTGCGCAAGGGCGAGACCAACGGCTCGGACGTGTCGGGCGGCGTGCTTCACCGGAACAACATTCACATGGCCGTTGCGCCAACTGGGCACGTTGGCGGGGCCCTTGCCAACCTGCGCGCCAGCCCCAAGACGGGCAGCCAGAAGGCCAAGTTCCTGCTCGCGACCGACGGCGGGATGGTTGAGGCGGAGGATCTGATTTCTGGCGACACCCTTGCCTGTGCCTTTGCCGAACTACCGCGCCATTTCGCCTTCTTCCTTCCGATGGTGGGCATCTCCACAGTCAAAGAGATCAAGAACAACCCCATCGATGTTAAGGCGACGGGCCGCCTCAATCGCCTCTATGTAGAGCTGCTGAAGGACAACCCGGACTGGGGAATGGAGGCCAAGCGGCGCGAACTGAACCAGTTCATGGCCCGCCTCATCTTCTGCTTCTTCGCCGAGGACACTGGAATTTTCCGTCAAGGCTCGTTCACGGCCACCGTAACTCAGATGAGTCATGCCGGGCACGGGAGAAGCGAGGAGCAATGGGGAAATACGCATGAGGTGCTGCAACATCTCTTCCAGGCCATGGACACTCCGGTCACGCACGAAGGGAATCTCGACGATCGCTACCGCCGCGCGGCGGGCATTCGGCCGTGGGCAGATGTTTTCCCCTATGTGAACGGCGGTCTGTTTGCTGGCGCCGGCGAATGTCCAAGGTTCAGCCGCACGGCGCGTGCCTATCTTCTGCGTGCGGGCGAGCTCGACTGGAAGGAGATCAACCCGGACATCTTCGGTTCGATGATCCAAGCGGTCGCAGACGACGGCGAGCGTGGCGAACTCGGCATGCACTACACCAGCGTGCCGAACATCCTGAAGGTACTGAACCCGCTTTTCTTGGACGACTTGCGTGAGCAACTCGAAGCGGCGGCTGCCAATCGTCGCAAGCTCCGGAATTTGCGCAAGCGGCTGGCCGGTATTCGCGTATTCGACCCGGCCTGCGGCTCCGGCAACTTCCTCGTAATCGCCTATAAGGAGATGCGGGGCATTGAGGCGGAGATAGTTCAGCGCCTGGGCGGTCAGGCAAACCTAAAACTGGCCGACCGACGCAGCGTGATCCCGCTCTCCAACTTCTATGGAATAGAGATCAAAGGATTTGCGGTCGAGATCGCTAGGCTAGCCCTACTCATCGCCGAATTCCAGGCGGACTGCCTCTACCTTAGCCAGCAGGAGGCCCGTGCGATGGTGCTGCCGCTGCACAGGACGGGCCAGATCACGGTCGGAAACGCTTTGCGTTTTGACTGGCTCGAGGTGTGCCCGCCGCCAATCAAGGCGCGAGCAGCCGAACACGACCTCGCCGGACCCACCGGACGGTTGGCACTGGAGGAGAATGGGCTCGACGACGGCGGGGCGGGTGAGACGTACATCTGCGGAAATCCGCCGTACAAAGGGAGCCAGTGGCAAACGGACGAGCAGAAAGCGGACCTTCGGACCATCTTTGCAGGTACGGCTGCATCGCCGGGGTCACTGGACTATGTATCGGGCTGGTTTATGGCCGCGCGGCGCTATCTCAGCCATGCCCGCGGCAGCTTCGCCTTCGTAAGCACCAACAGTATCAACCAGGGTCGACAGGTGGAAGGGCTCTGGCCATCCGTGCTTTCGGAGGATGTCGCGATCTGCTTTGCCCACCGCAATATCAAATGGGCGAACCTCGCATCCGACAAGGCTGGGGTGACGGTGAACATCATCGGCGTGAGCAATCTCCCTAGCCGACAGCGTTATCTATTCGACGATAGCATGCGCCACGCCGTGCCATCCATCTCGCCGTATCTCGTCGCGGGAGAGGTCCTGATCGTCGCTGGGCGCTCGAAGCCCGTCAGTGACCTGCCTCCGATGTCGTTTGGCAACATGCCCAACGACGGCGGGGCGCTA
>DATMHD010000201.1:0-18249 GCA_035555075.1 Sphingomicrobium sp.
CCGGAAACGACGATCCGCCAAAGGACATCCAGTTGGCTTACGATCGGGTCGATAATGACCGCCACTGAACATCCGCTTCGCAGGCGGGCAGCCGGTCGTCTGCCTCCCACTAGAGTCGCTCGCCGAGGCGGCAAGTCACCAGGAGTTGACTTCCGAGCTTCGAGGCCTATGTCGTAACAACGTTTTAACACGTTGGAACAAAAATCCCATGAACTCCGCCTCCTCTTCCGAGGTCCCCACGCGTGACCTCGAAGCGCTCACCAGCGGCCTGTGCGACGCCCTGCTGACAGCCCGGGATCGTGATGAAATGCGTCGATTGCTCCTGGACCTTTGTACCCCTGCCGAGATCCGGACCTTGGCGGAGCGATGGCATGTGGCCCGTCTCCTCGACGAAACCGACCTTCCGTATCGCGAGATCCACGACAGGACGGGCGTAAGCACCACCACAATCGTGCGCGTGGGCCGATTTCTCCGGCAAGAGCCCAACGAGGGGTACCGGCGCGCGATTGATCGGCTGAGAGGCAGCGATGCTCAGTGACCGCAGCCGCCTGCACATCGCATTGCAGAAGTCAGGCCGTTTGTCGGACGCCAGCCGTGAGCTGCTGCGCGACGCCGGCTTCAGGATCCAATCAGGCAAGAACAGCCTGACGGCACGGGTCGAGAACTTTCCCGCCGAGCTGATGTTTGTCCGTGACGACGACATCCCCACGTTTGTTTGCGACGGCGTTTGCGAGTTCGGGATCGTCGGTCAGAATGTGCTCGAGGAGTTCGCTGCCGATCGCGCCGAGCTTGGCTATGAAATCCTGGCGGGGCTCGGATTTGGACGCTGTGCCCTCAAACTCGCTGCTCCTGAAGCAACGGCTTATGAGGGCCCCCAGTCGCTGGAGGGTCAGCGGATTGCAACGTCCTATCCGCGTCTCCTCGGACGTTTCCTGCGCGAGAACGGGATCGACGCAACCATTGTCACCATGAGTGGTGCCGTCGAGCTTGCTCCGCGGCTGCAGATCGCAAGCTTCATCTGCGATCTTGTTTCAACAGGCGCAACTCTCGAGGCGAACGGCCTCAGGGCTCTCGATACCGTGCTGGACAGCCAGGCGCTCCTCATTCGCACCCGCAAGGCCATGGACGGCACGAGGTCAGAGATCGCGGCGGGGCTGATGAGCCGCATCGAGGGTGTGCTCGCGACGAAGGAATCGAAGTACATCATGATGAACGCACCGAGCGAGGCGCTCACCCAGATCACTGCGATCCTGCCGGGCGCCGAGGCGCCAACCATCGTGCCGTTGCACGGCCGTCCAGGACATTTCGCGATCCACGCCGTCTGCCAGGAGTCCGTCTTTTGGGAGACGCTGCAGAAGCTGAAGGCTGCCGGCGCCTCGGCCATTCTCGTCGTGCCCATCGAAAAGATGATGATGTGAAGATTCTCAATTGGAACGAGCTCAATGAAGCCGAACGTACTGAGGCGCTGCAGCGACCTGAACAACGCGCGGATGAGAAGCTCCAAGCAGCCGTTCGAGCAATCATCGCCCAGGTACGCCAAGAGGGCTGGGAAGGCCTGTGCTCCATTGCTCGCCGGATCGATGGCCACGAACCGCAATGCGTCGAAGTTACCCCGATTGCCGCACAGGCACGGCGATCAATCGACTCGCAAACGCTCGAGGCGATCGAGCTCGCTGCCCGGACCATCCGGACATTTCACGAAGCAAGCATCCCTGATGATCTCTCCGTCGAAACCTTGCCCGGCTTGATCGTCCGCAAGTTGTGGCGACCCATCGACCGGATCGGCATCTATGTACCCGGAGGGAAAACGCCGCTCTTCTCGACTCTCCTGATGCTCGCCATCCCCGCAAGCGTCGCCGGCGCCCGCGAACTGGTCGTTGTGACACCGCCGGGGCCAGACGGAGGACTTGATCCGATCATCGCGCTCGCAGCGGAGATATCGGGTGTTGAGACAATCTGGACCGTCGGCGGTGCGCAGGCGATTGCCGCGCTTGCTTTTGGCGCCGGTCCCATTGGCGAGGCCGACAAGATCTGCGGTCCCGGGAACGCCTGGGTTGCGGAGGCGAAGCGGCTCGTGTCTTGCATCCCCGGAGGTCCTGCGATCGACATGCCGGCCGGTCCAAGCGAGTTGATGGTGATCGCGGACCATAGCGCGGATAGGGAGCTGGTCGCAGCCGACCTCCTCAGCCAGGGAGAGCATGACGCCTCCGCCCAGGTGCTGCTCGTAACGGACTCCCCGCGGCTGGCGATCGAGGTGGCCAGAGCCGTCGAGCTGCAGGTCACGACGTTGCCCCGTCAGTCCATCGCGCGGGGATCTCTAAGCACGGCGCGGCTGATCGTCGCGCGCGACCTCGAGCAAGCGAGTGAGATCGCCAATCGCTACGCGCCCGAGCATCTTTCCCTTTGTGTCGAGCAGCCTGAGCAATTGCTTGGGCTGATCCGGAATGCCGGCGCTGTCTTCGCAGGTGCGCTCGCGGCCGAGACCTTCGGCGATTATCTCGCCGGTTCAAGCCACGTTCTTCCCACCGACGGCGGCGCCCGCGCCTGGGGCGGCGTTTCTCTCTACACGTTCCTCAAGGCCATGAGCGTGCAGTCTATCACGCCGGACGCGGCACGCCGCATCGCCGAGCCAGCAGGTCTCCTCGCACGGCTCGAGGGACTGGAGGCGCACGCCCGCGCCGCCGATGCCCGGCTGGAGCGCGTGCAATGACGCCCCTTGCTGCTCGCCTCGCTCGTCCCGAGGTCCTTGAACTCCCGCCGTTCGACATCTCGGCAAACGCAAATCCGGAATTTGGCCCGGATGCCATCAAGCTGGATGCGAACGAGAATCCGTTCGCGCCGCTCGCGGACGGAGCGCTCGCGGCCAATCTCAACCGGTACCCGGAGCCGCAGCCTTTGCGCCTGCGCTCCGCGATGGCCGCACTTTACAGTATCCAGCCTGATGAACTCGCAATCACCCGCGGCGCGGACGATGCCATCGACATACTCGTCCGCACCTTCTGCCGCGCGGAAATCGACGCAATTGCCATCTCGTCGCCAACCTTCACCGCCTACGAGCATTTCGCGCGGCTCCAGGGAGCGCGCGTGATCGATGTGCCTCTTGCCGAAGGGTTCGATTTCGAGCCCGACCGTTTCGTCGAAGGTATCCGGAGCGCCAGGGGCGTGAAGCTCGCCTTCATCTGCTCGCCCAACAACCCGACCGGCAATGAAGTCGATCCGTCTTTGGTGCTCCAGGCCGTGGACGCGCTTCCGGACGTGATCGTCGTCCTTGACGAGGCCTATCTCGATTTCTCCTCCACACGAAGCCTCGCGGGGGAGGCAGTGGCGCGCCCGAATCTCGTCGTTCTCAAGACCTTGTCGAAGGCGTTCGGTCTTGCCGGAGCACGTATCGGCGCGGCAGTCGGGAATTCGGAACTCATCGCGATCGCAGCGCGGGTGCTACCGCCATATCCGTTGCCGAGCCTTTCGATCGAAGCGGCAATGGCTGCACTGGCGCCCTCGCGGCGAGCAATCCATCACGAGCGCATCGCTCGCATCAAAGCTGAGCGCGATCGTCTCGCACTCCTGCTGAGGTCTTCGCCACTAGTGACTACGCTGCGAAGCGGCGGCGGGAACTTCCTGTTCCTGGAAGTCGGGGATCCGGAGACGCTCGCGGCCAAGTTGCGAAGCCTTGGCATCCGGGTCCGCTTCCGTCCGAAAGCGGCACCCGGAGGCCTACGCCTCACCATCGGGACAGAGGCGGAGAACGAGGCTGCGCTCGCGGCCTTTGGCGTGGCGGCCGGCGTCAAAGAGGCACGTCGTGCCGAGATCGTCCGGGATACGAAGGAAACCAGCATTGCCGTGGCGGTGGACCTCGATCGCCCCTCACCACGACAGGTCCGGACCGGCATCCCCTTCTACGATCACATGCTCGAGCAGGTCGCCGCCCATGGCGGCTTCAGCCTGCTTCTGAGCTGCGACGGCGATCTTGAGATCGACGGCCATCACAGCGTCGAGGATTGCGCGATCGCGTTGGGGTCGGCGCTCTCCAAGGCGCTTGGGCCAAGGCGCGGGATTGGCCGTTTCGGCTTCGCACTACCGATGGACGAGGCCGAGGCGCAGGTGCTCGTCGACTTGTCAGGTCGCCCTTATGCACGTTTCGAGGGCGGGTTCTCCGCGAGCCAGATCGGCGGCTATCCGACCGAGATGACGCCGCACGTTTTCCGCTCGCTGGCGGACAGCCTCGGCGCGGCGATCCATGTGCACGTCGAGGGCGAGAACGACCATCACAAGACCGAGGCCTGCTTCAAGGCCTTCGGGAGGGCGCTTCGCCAAGCCGTTAGCGCGGAGGGTGACCCCGAGGCATTGCCGAGCACCAAAGGCGTCCTGTGAAGCTCGCCATCGTCAATCTTGGCTGCGGCAATATCGGCTCCGTGCGCCTCGCTTTCAGCCGTTTCGGCCTGGAGCCTCTTGTGACTGCGGACGCGGCGGAGATCGAAGCAGCTGACAGGGTGATCCTGCCGGGAGTTGGTGCAGCAGGGTTCGCGATGCAGCGCATCGATGAACTCGGCCTTCGTTCGACCCTGACGACGCTCCGCCAGCCGGCGCTCGGCATCTGTCTCGGGATGCAGCTCCTGTTCGAGGCCAGCGACGAGGAAGACACCCCCTGTCTCGGCCTCATTCCAGGCCGCGTGCGAAGACTTGAACCGGCTCCCGGGCGCCCAGTTCCGCATATGGGCTGGACGCAGCTCGAGGTGCTCTCGCCGGACCTTGGGCTGGGGGACGGCGATTACGTCTATTTCGCGCATAGCTTCGCGTGCGATCCTGGCCCCGCCGCTGCCGCTACTGCCGCCTATGGCCGCACGGTTGCCGCAGTCGTTCGGCAGCGCAACTGGCTCGGGGCACAATTCCATCCCGAACGTTCGGCCGAAGCAGGAGCAAGGTTCCTCGAAAGCTTCCTTCGATGATTGTCTATCCCGCGATGGACCTGATGGGCGGCCGGATAGTGCGGCTGAAACAGGGTAGGTTTGAAGACCAGACCAGCTATCCCGTCGAACCCGGGAAGGCACTTCGATCGTTCGCCGAGGCAGGAGCCGAATGGGCGCACATCGTCGATCTGGATGGCGCCAAGGCCAAGGCGCCGGTCCAGCACAAGCTGATCGCGTCGCTCGCGCACGAGACCGAGCTGAAGCTCCAGGTCGGAGGCGGCTTCCGAACGCGCGACCAGGTTGCAAGAATGCTCGATGCCGGTGTTGCCCGGGTCGTCATCGGCAGCCTTGCCGTCAGGGAACCCCGGCTCGTCGGTCGATGGCTCGAAGAGTTCGGAGCGGAGCGGCTGACCCTTTCCATTGACGTGAGGATGGCCGGCCAAAGCCCTATCGTTGCCCTCTCGGGGTGGATGGAGGCAAGCGGAGCAACGCTTTGGGAGGTTGCCGAATTCTACCCCGTCGCGAAGCACCTGCTGCTCACCGACATCGGGCGCGACGGAATGCTCGCCGGCCCCAACTTCGAACTCCTGGATCAAGCTGTAGTCCGTTTGCCGAATGTTCGGATCCAGGCGTCGGGTGGCGTTACATCGGTTGCGGACATCGGGCGGCTGCGTACGGACGGTGCAATCATCGGACGCGCCATGTGGGAGGGCTTGATCTCGCTGGAGGAGGCGCTCTCCCTTGCCCGCGCGTAGGATCATTCCCTGCCTCGACATCAAGGATGGGCGCGTCGTCAAAGGCGTCCAGTTCCGCGATCATCGCGACGCCGGCGACATCGTTGAGCAGGCGATGCGCTATCGCGACGAGGGGGCGGACGAGCTGGTCTTCTATGATATCAGCGCAAGCGCCGAAGGACGCAGCGTCGATCTTCAATGGGTAACAAAGGTGGCGCTCGTTATCGACGTCCCCTTTGCTGTCGCCGGCGGCCTGCGGACCCGCGATCAGGCGGCGGCCTGTCTCGACTCCGGCGCCGACAAGGTCTCGATCAATTCACCCGCGCTCGAGCGGCCGGAACTGATCGAGGAACTGGCGCGGGATTTCGGAAGCCAGTGTGTCGTGCTGGGCGTCGACAGCTTCGCCTCGGAGGGAGACTATTTCGTCAAACAATATACGGGTGACCCCGACCGGACGGTCGATACTGGCCGCCGCACGCTCGACTGGGTGCGCGAGGCGGTCCATCGGGGCGCCGGCGAGATCGTCCTCAACTGCATGAGACGCGACGGCGTCAGAACAGGCTACGACATCGTGCACACGCGGGCCGTTGTTGACGAGGTGAACGTCCCGGTCATCGCCTCGGGCGGAGCCGGATCGCCCCAGCATTTTCGCGATGCGTTCGTTGAAGCAGGGGCCGGCGGCGCACTCGCAGCGACGGTCTTTCACGATCACCTTATCGCAATCCCCGAACTGAAGGAGTTTCTCTTGCAATGCGGGATAGAAATGCGCCGCTGAGCACTGGCGACATTGCTGGACTCGCGTGGGAGAAGATGGACGGTCTCCTTCCTGCGATCGTGCAGGATCCGACGTCCGGCCTGGTGCTGATGGTCGGATACATGGATGAGGATGCGCTGGAGGCAACCCTGCGTGATAAGCTTGCGACCTTCTTCAGTCGCTCGAAGGGAAGGCGCTGGCAGAAGGGCGAGACGAGCGGCCATCATCTCCGCGTCCAGTCAGTGTTCGCGGACTGCGACAATGACGCCTTGCTTGTAGAGGCCCTTCCGGCTGGTCCGACGTGCCACACCGGTACGCAGAGTTGTTTCGGCGACCGGGAATTTGAGGGTCCAGGCTGGCTGGCAGAATTGTCGGCAGTCATCCGCGAGCGCGCCGGCTCCAATGATCAAAAGAGCTATACACGGCGCCTCCTTGACGAGGGCCCCGGGAGGATTGCCCAGAAGGATGGCGAGGAAGGCGTCGAGGTCGCGCTCGCGGCAGTGTCGCGGCCGCCCCGGGAATGCGCGGAGGAACTCGCCGACCTTTTCTATCACGTCGCCGTGCTGATGGAGGCGCTCGTGCTAGGCTGGGACGACGTTACAAGAGTACTCAAGTTGCGTCACGCATCGCAAAGCAGCGCCACCGCCTCATCGTAAAGCTCGCGCGAGGCGGCAGCGATCACATTCCCGGCAGCAAAGTCGTTGCCCCCGAGCCAGTCACCAAAATGCCCGCCTGCGGCGCGCACAATGGGGATGAGGGCGTTGTAATCGTGCGGCTTGAGCCCATTCTCGATTACAAGGTCGATGCTTCCTGCGGCGAGGCGGGCATAAGCGTAGCCGTCATGCCCGTAACGGGTGACCTGCACCTTGCCGAGGACCTGCTGCAGCGCACCGGCTGCCACCCCGAACAGATATGGGTCCGTCGTTGAGAACCGCGCTTCGTTGATGTGCTTTCGGCCGCTGGTCCGGATTGGCGAACGCTCGCCTTTCCGGATGATCGCCGCTTCCCCGCCTTTCCCGACATACGTCTCGTCGAGACACGGAGCATCAATCAATCCGAGGATGGGCTGGCCATCGTCGAGCAGCGCAATCAGCGTTGTCCAGGTGGGAAGGCCCGCAATATATGATCGCGTGCCGTCAATCGGATCGAGGCTCCAGGTGAATGGCCCCTGCGCCGGCCTTGCCGGAAACTCCTCCCCGGATATCCCGTGCTCCGCAAATCGCTCCTGGATGAGCTCTCGCATGACAGCCTCGGCCGCGCGGTCCGCTTCCGTTACGGGGTCGTAAAGATCGAAGCCCTTATCCTCGATCGCATAATCCTTCTGAAAGCGCGCGAGGGTTTCGCGCCGGGCGCTCGATGCAAGTTCACAGGCAAATGAGGCGAAATCGGCAGGCGGCATATTGTTCGAAGGATCCTGCGAGGCGCCAGCCTAGCTAACGCGCATTCCACGCTGCGTCGACGTTTGGGCAGCTTTCGAGCGCGGGTGGCTCAGGAGACCGCCGAGCTATCGCGCAAGTGGCTCAGAACGTGAACTGGCCGAACAGGCCGAATTCGTCATAGCTGCCCTCGGCGGCACCGCCGATGATGCCATTGGCAGTTGCAAGTGTTCCGTGACGGGTAACTTCGCGCTTGTACACGAATGCGAAATCGAGCGGCGAGATCGGCTTATAATCCAAACCGATGTTGAAATATCGATTTTTGAGGGCGGGCGCGCCGATCCTGCTCGGCCGGAGCCAGTCATAGCGGCCGAACGCCAGGATTTTCGGAGTGAAGGCGAAAGAGCCGAATGCTGACCAGCCGTCCGACTTGTCCTTCGCCGCCGTATTCACGTTGTTCCAGTTCCTGGCCGCGAAATATTCGACACCGGCGCGAACCCGCTTATCGGTATAAGCAGCAAGAGCGTCAAAGCGCGTCGCCGTGTGCGGCGTTGCAGAGTCTGGCAGATTGGCAGCGCTCTTGCCGAGCTTCCCGGTGTAGCCGCCCACAGCGAGCGTGATGTTCTTTGTCGGATTGACGTTGATGCGACCCTCGAGGTCCAGCGTGTCCGAGCTCCGCGACAGCGTTTTATAGCCCTGGCCATCGATCGCGGAGACCTGGTAGCTGACCAAATTGTCCGCGAAACTGCCAAGAACGTGCACGCCCCAGTCGACCGACGATCCGAACTTGGTCCGATCAATCAGTGTAGGGTCGACGAACCGGAACCCGTAGACACCTTCATCGAACGCTATCCATGGAAGGTCCGCGGCGCCAATTCGAACCGTCAGTGCCGGGTTGAATTTCGCCTGGAGATACGCCTTCTTGACGAAGACCGCAGTGTCCTTGCTGAGGCCATTGGCATTGTAGCGGAAGTCGGTCGTGATATCGGCCGAGAACATATCGTTGAACTTGTGGTCGACGCTCACGTAGAACCGCTTGAGTTCAACCTGAGTGCCGTTCTGCGCGCTTTCGGTCGTGGTGCCGGCGAGGTCGACCGACTTCTGGTTGATGTTGCTGACGTTGAAGAATGATTTGCCGCTGATCGAAGTGTTTGCGAACCATCCGGTCTTTTCCGCTTTCTCGATCGAGGCAACTTCCTTGGCTGTCTTCGTGCCTTGCTCGTTCACGGCTTGGGTTTGTGACAGCGCCGTTTCGGCCTTTGCCTGCGTTGCGACGGCCGCGGCCTGCGCCGCGCGCGCCTGTTCGGCGGTTGCCTTTTGCGCGGCCTCCTGTTCGTCGAGACGCCTCGTCAGCGCATCGACTTTCGCCTCCAGCGCCTTGATCTCGGCATCACGTGGATCCACGCGCTTGTTGACGATCCGCTTGTTGTGAGCCGCGGGGGATCTTGCGAAGGCAGGGGTGCCCAACATGAGGAGGCAAGTACCGGCGACAAGGATCCTTTTCACTGCCCATTCCTCCTTGCTTTCGCGGCACAGCCTCTCGAAGCTGGTTCGCCGCTCATAAATCCAGGCCCAGCGCAGCGTAGAAGTGGTAACCGGTGCGATGGTCCGCCCAAGTAGGGCCGCCGGAGAGAAGCAGCGAATAATGCTCCGAGAGCTTCACTATCCCGCCGACTCCTACGCGGGTCTGGCTGGTCCCGCCAGCGACATCTGGCTGCTGCCAGGCAAGCTCGCCGCCGACCGAAACCTTCTTGTCGAGATCATGTGTCACGGCAACTGCAGCCTGCCAGAAATCCCTGTTGCCGATGCCCGGATTGAACTCGAACCCACCGCCACCAAAGATGCTGGTGTCGCCCGGGAAGTCTTTCTCGAGCCATAGCGGAAGGAGAAGGCGGGCCTTCTCGCCCGGCGAGTGGCTGGCCGTCGGCAGGATTATCCGCGGGAAGACTGCCGCGGAGACGCCAGCCTTCTCATTGTTGATGAAACGGTATTTGACGCCGAGCTCGACGTCGCCGCTGCCACCTCGCCAGCCATCGAGCCGATCATGGGAAAAGCTCAACGGCAGGGTGGCGGTCAGCTGGACGTCCTTCACCGGGCCATAATTGAGATCGAGCCCGAGGTCGTCGTCGAGGTCTGATCGCCGCCCTTCGCCCGCAGTGAACCCGTATAGCTCCCAATGCCCGGTGTCGGTCGGAACAGGATCGTCGGTAAGGTAGGGCGGACCCGCAATAGCGGCGGTTGCCGCGCTCGCGAGGACGAGCGCGGCAACAAGCTTGATACGGCTCACGCGTGCGCTTCCGCCTGTCCAGGGTGGCTTCCGGGCCGCTGCGGCAGCACGACGATAAGGGCAAGAATGATGATTGCGAGCACTGCCGAGGCGACCGGCCGGCTGAGGGCCAGTCCGCCCTTCGCGACCGGCTTGTCGAACCAGTCGCCGACGGTTGCGCCCAAAGGCCGCGTGAGGATGAATGCCGCCCAGAACAGTGTGACGCGGCTGACCTTGGTGCTGAAATACAGGATGGCGAGGAGCGCGAGACCAGCGCCGAACACGAGCGCGCCGCCCGAATAGCCAAGCCCCCAGCCACCTTCCGAAAAGTCGTCCGCGGCCCAATCTCCAAGGGCCGTACCGAGCGTCTGCGAGAAGGTGATCGTCAGCCAATAGAACGCCTCGGCCTTGGCTGTGGCAATCCGGTTGACGTCCACCGTCCCAAGAGTCCTGTGCCACGCGAAGAGGGATGCGAGCACGCAGGCGAGAAGGAGCAACGAGCCGCCGGGATAGCCAATCCCAAGCGAACGATCGGCAAAGTCTGCAAGCGTGGTGCCGCAGGTCGTCGATGCAACGATCGTCGCCCAGTAGAGCCATGGGTTGAATTTATGCGCGCGAATCTGCGCGATCACAAAGCCGACAAGCAGAACTCCGAAGATCGCGGTGCCGATAAGATAGCCATAAGGCACCGGGTGATCGGTCGTCTCGCCAAGCCAGGTCATTGTGACCGTGTCACCGCCGGTTTCGCCGAGCGTCGTCGCCAGGATCTCGATGACCCAGAATCCAAGCGTAATCGCTGGAACCTTGCTCAGCAACTCGCCTCTTTCATTGCGATACTCGTTCATCTGTTGCCCTCTTGAGTGGTCAAATCGGGAGGCGGAATTCCTGCTGGCCGGCGCGCGGAGCGCGGACTGCATTCCTCGCCGCTATCCTTCGAGTTTAGTCAGGTACGTTGCAATTCAAAAAACCAGGAAAAGCAGCTCATTCGGACGGCTTTCTTGCAAGGTAGAGCGGCGTGAGGAGCACCGAAGGTGCAGCGCCCCCGAACTGATCGATGACGATCCCAGAGATCGCATCGAGGAGGGCCTCACGACGGTGTTCCGGAAGGATCCGGACCAGCGAGAAGCTCGAATAGAGCGCCCGCGCGTCGGCCGGCGATAGCGTCCGCTCACGGCGAAACAGATGGAACTCAAGATCAACAAAGCCGCTGGAATGAAGGCAGCCGAAATGATGATGTTGATCGAGGCCGTAATGATGCTCTGCCGTTTGCGAGGGCGGGAGATCGAGATCGAGCAACAGCGGCGTTACCGCTTCCGCGAAAGGATCTCCGATGCCGGTCTCACGGTAGACGTTCCACCAGATGGCAAGGCAGCCATTTGGCACAAGAAGCTCGTTAGCCCTGCGCAGTGCGCTATCGGCGTCGAGCCAATGGAACGACGACGCGGACGCGATGAGATCGAAGTGCGCATCCACCCCTGATGAGCAAAAATCGTCACTGACGACCTCGATTGCGGGAAAGCGCGAGGCGAGGAAGTCCGCCAGTGCATTGTCGGGTTCAAAGCCGATGAACCGGCGGGGCTTGAGTTCGAGAAGTCCGGCGGTGGCGAGCCCGGTACCTGGCCCGATCTCTCCAAAAAGATCCCGACGCGTCGTTCGAGCGGCGATCAACTGGAAGAGATCATCCGGGTATCCAGGCCTAATCGCCTCGTAGCCCTTGATGTCACTTCCAAATACCGAGCGTCCGACGTCGCGCGAAAACGGTGATCTTGGAGGCGGTGATGAGGCCATTTGCATTCCTTCCAGGCGGGATTCCGGCTCAAGGCCTGGCTCGCCGCGAAGAGAGCGATCGCATGCGCCGATGGCATCGCTCATAACAGGGTTCTCACGCACCGAATTTCGCGAAGAGGGCGACGGCGAGAGTGACGGTGAGTGCACCGCCAATTCGGGTTGCGACCTGTGCGAACGGCATCATGCTCATTCGGTCGCAGGCCGAGAGTATCGCGACGTCGCCTGTTCCACCCTGGCTCGCGCGGCAGGCCGCGACTATCCCGGATTCCACGGGATGGATCCGAACCAGTCGGCCGATGAAAAACCCGGTGGCAACGAGCGTCAGGACCGTCGAAAGGATCGTCACGATCTCGGCCAGGTTGAAGGCGCTCATCAATTTTTCCCACGGCGTCTTCGATACGCCGATCGCAAACAGCAGCGGGTAGGTCACCAGTCGGGCGAAGAACTGGTAGTTGCGGTAGGCGCCCTGCTCGAGTCCAGGAGGCACAAGCCGCGCAAGCTTCATTGCGACTGCAAGGAACAACATGGTGACGGGTCCTGGAAAACCCGTGAGCTTCTGGATCAGTGTTCCTGCAAGGTAGAGCGTCATCGCGAGAATGACTGCGCCGCCGATCGTTGGAAGATCAGGCAGGAAGGAAGGTGCCTTGTCGTCGGCGAGGACGACGTCGTGCTCGCCTGGTTGTAGCTGGCCATTCCCAGTCAGCTCCGGTCGCTTGCGACCAAGCAGATTGAGGCCGCCCGCGAGGATGATGGCGGCAAGGCTGCCAAACATGACGGCTGGAAGTATCTCGGCGAGAAGGTCGCCCTGTTTACCCCCTCCAAGAGTGGAGTAGGCGATCGAAAGAGGAATCGCGCCCTCGCCAACACCTCCGGCCATCACAGGCACGACGATCTTGAAGGCTGTGTGGTTGAGCCCGAGGCCCAGCAGCGTCCCGACACCTATTCCAACGGCAGCCGCAGCAACCGAGCCGCAGAAAATCGGCGCAAAGATTTTCAGGAATCCGCCGACCAGCATGTGGCGATCCATCCCTAGGATGCTGCCGACGATGATCGAACCGATGAAGAGGTAGAGGAAGTTGCTCTGGTCGGTGAAGGTCGAGATCGACTCCTTGAGCGGACCAGGGATCGCGCCAACATAGACCAGGTAGGAAGGGACGAAGGTCGCGAGGATCGCTGCCGCTCCAATCTTCTTCAATCCAGGCAGGTGCCTTCCGAGCTCGGCGCAGGCAAAGCCGCCGATGGTCAGCGTCAAGATGTTGGTCGTGATGTCTGACGGCACTTTCCCCAGCCAGACATAGGCTGCGAGGAGCAAGGCGGCGGCGACAAACACGGGAAGCGGGACAATGCCGATCCGTAGATCCATCACGGACCACCATCTGCGCGGCGCCGTCTCAGGATTGTGATCGGGCTCCGTCGGCTCTTTCCCTGTGCCGGTGGTCAAGGTGCTCCCCCTTTCAACTATCGCTGAGAGACAACCACGAGCCGGAAAGTCCCGGATTTGGCGTTAGGCAGATACTTCTTCCCAGGCTCCTTCTTTGGCCAGACCAGGTCGGCCGTCGAGGAAAAGACGCGATGGGTCGCCGCATCGAGTGCGACTGTCTTTGCATATGGGTCGATCTTCAGCGTCTGATTGACGGCGTAGCGCGCCTTTCCCTGCTGATCGATGATCGTCCAGCCTCCATCTCGGTTTGCAACGAAGATCCTCTTCGTTGCCCTGTCGAGAACGATCCCGTCGGGATCCGCACCGATCGCGACCTTCGCCAGTGACTTGCCGGTGTCGGCCTCCGTTACAACCATGATCTTGTTCGCGCAGCCGGTGAACAGGACACGGTTGGCAGCGTCGAAGGCAAGAGGCGCAGGATCCTCGCAGCCGGCGAGCGGAATGGACCGCACGAACTTCATTGTCTTGGCATCGATTTCAGCGATCGCCCCGGCGTCACCCATCGTGACCCAGACCTTTCCGTTGCCATCGGTCTGCGCGGATTCAGGGTTGCTGGGCAATTTGATGCTGCCAGTCGCTTGCGCGCTTGCAGGATCGATGATGGTCACATCGGATCCTTCACCGTTGAAGGCGAGGACCTTGCCTGACGCAGGGTCAAGAAGGATGCTGTCCGGCTTCTTGCCTGCAGGGATGCTCTTGAGCTTTCGTCCCGTGGCAGGATCAAACATGACGACCGAATTGGGGCCGCTGTCCGTTACGAATGCGTGACCTCCTTTATGATCGATGGCGACACCATGCGCGTCCGTGAGACCTGTCACTTCGGCGAGCTCCCGAAGCGTTCCAAGGTCGAGGATATGCACACGCGCGCCGTGTGTAACGTACAGGCGATTGGTGAGGCCATCCGCAGTGAGGAAGTCGCCGCGGCCTTCTCCCGGCAGTGGAATCCTGCTGATCGTTTGGCTCGGACGGGCAGCGGTAGCGGGAGTCGAGGCAGCGGCCGCGGCAACGGCGATCGCCGCGATTGAGCCGAGGATTCTGTTGAGCACCGAAAGAAACTCCATGGATCGAATGCTTGCTCCGCCGTGGCGGACGGCGACCAATCGCGCACTCACCTTGCAGTATCCTGTAAAATCGCGCCCCTTATCCGGCGCGCCGAATTCGGAAGGCATCGTTGGCAGTGGCGTGCTTTTGGGCACGCGAGCCGCGAACTCTCTTCCTGTCTTCATGTCCCTGCCGGCTGTGCGCCGACGACCTCAATTCAACGATGACGTGTCGGGGCCCGCCCGTTCAGAGGACGCCGGAGGGATGAGGGACGCGGCTCAGGCCGGCAGGAACGCCCGAGGGCTTTCCTCGGCCGGGACAGTTTCTTCGATGCAGGGGAGTTCGACAATGATCGCGAGACCGCGGAGCCGACCCGCGGCCTCGGCCCAAATGTCGCCGCCGTGGAGTCTAACGATGCTGCGCGATATGGTGAGACCGAGCCCCGCTCCGCGGACGGTAGGCCTCTGGTTGCCGAGGCGCACGAACCGGTCGAACATTCGTTCGCGCTCTTCGGACGGGACACCCGGTCCATCATCCTCGATCACAAGTCGCCATACGCTGCCTTCGAAATCACTGGTGAGCCGGATTGCCCCGCCTGCAGGCGTGACCTTCAGCGCATTGGCGATGACGTTGAAGAGGACCTGCCGCAAATGGCCAACATCGAGGGCCAAGAAACCGTGGCCTTCGACATGCGCGCTGAACGAATGCCCGGAATCCTCCGCAAGAACTGCCGCGTCGGCCGCAAAGGATTCGATGAATGACCTTGGATCGGTGGTTTTGAGGTCGAGTGCGATCGAATCGGCCTCGGCCTGCGAGAGGAAGAGCATCTGATCAATGAAGCGATTGAGCCGCGCGATTTCCTCGATCTGCTCGACGGCCGCATCCTCGTGCTGGGCCTTGTCGTCACGCAGGATCTGTTCGGCGTGGAGCCGCAAGAGCGACAACGGCGTCTTCAGCTCATGCGAGACTTCCTCCGAGAAGCGTCTCATCTGAATGAATGTGCGTTCGAGGCGATCAAATGTCCGGTTCAGGAGCTCGGCCAGCTCGGAGAGCTCGTCGCGCACATCGCTGACGGGGATGCGTTCACTAAGGTTGTCGGACCTTATTCGATCTGCAGTGTCGCGGATTGCGCGAATGGGCCGAAGGACAACCTGGCTCATCCCCATGCCGATGGCCGTGCTTACCAGGAGCATCGCCAGGATGAGGGCGACACTGGTGAGCGTATATTCGCGAAGCGCCGTGTCCACGTTGCGAGCGGAGGTCGCGACCGTCACATCATACGGGGGAAGCAGGAATTCATCGATACGGAGCGATCCCAGCCCGGGTGCCTCCCCATCGAATTTCCGCTTTCCCTTCACATCAGGGATTTGCCGGCCGTGAAGGTTGCCCGAATTGAACAGCTTCACGTGTGTCTTGGGATTTTCGATGCTGATGTAGAAGAGGACGGACTCGTAGGAATTCACGTTCGCGAGCCGCTTCTCGAGCGTAGCTGGCGACGCGGTCGCATAATCCGGTCCGATATGCGCCTGAAGTTGCCGGAATTCCGATGCGTTCAGTTCGTCTAGGCCATCTGTCAGGCGCGCCTCGAGGACGCGCCCACCGATGAGGCTCAGGATTGCAAAGCTGATCGTTGCGCTGAGCGCGTAACGCAGCGTCAGACGGGTGCCGATGCTTCTCAAAGGAGCTGGTATCCGATGCCGCGGATGGTCTTGAACATCGGCTTGCCGGCGGCGGCGCTCACCTTCGAACGCAAGCGACTCATGTAGACGTCGATGAGGTTGGTATCGACATCGAAGTGCGAGTCCCAGATTTTCTCGGCGATCAACGAGCGCGTCAGGATCCGACCAGCGTTCTGCACGAAGATCGTCATCAACGCATATTCCCGAGCGGTGAGATCGAGCTGGCGGCCTTCGACCTTCACCACGTGCGCAAGCAGATCAAGGATGACGCCATTGTGTTCATAGACGGACTGCTTGCGCGCCGCCTGGCGTCGCAGCAGAGCGCGCATCCTTGCAAGAAGCTCGTCCATTCCGAATGGCTTGGGCAAATAGTCGTCGGCGCCGACATCCAGCCCACGAACCCGATCCTCCCGGCTGTCCCTCGCACTCAGGATCAGGATGGGCTCGACAAATCCGCATTCGCGCCATTCGCGCACGAGCGTGAGACCGTCTCCGTCCGGAAGTCCGAGATCGACCACGACGAGGTCATAGCTCGTCTCGGCAATCGCATCGTTGGCTTCGGCACAGGTCGTCACCCAATTGACGATGTGCGCATGCTCGAGAAGGCTCTTTCGCAGCAGCCGACCAAGGCGCGCTTCGTCCTCGAGCACCAAGACTTTCATCAAACAGGATTCCTTACGCCTCCGAGGAATATCGGCCCCGTTGTCGCGTCTAGTCAATGCGCGTGCCGAACCCAGAGAGGCGTTCGACATTGCCCTCGTTAAATTTCAGGTACGTTTCAGGTTGAGGGTTCATCGAGGCACGATCGGGAGTTCAGATCGTGTCCGTTCGTCGGCACGCGTCTCTCGTGAGGAGGCAGGGGGAAGTCGCGTCAGATGGATCATTTCTCCCGTGCGGGAAGCCCTGCCTCGCCACGGGCGCGGTGAGCCGCTGTAGGAGAGGGGGTTCCTAATTCAGAAAAAAGGGGGCTCTGCTTTCGCCAAGCCCCTGGTGCCGCAAGGAGAACAGTCCAAATCCCTGCGCCGATCAAAGCAAAAGTGCAGAGATAAGCCGTTTCTTCGAAGCTTGTTGAAAGAACCGGACAAGTCAGAGTCGATCAACAACGTAAGCCAAGGCCCGCGCAGAGAGGTGCACTGGTCTTGATTTGGCAAATGATTTGCTCGCCGGCATTTCGGCCAGGACATTTTAGATTCAATAAGTTGGACAACAAAACTCTTCTGGGAGGGTCTGCAAAATGGGGATGAGCCGTAGTTGGGGTGCCAGGCGTACCCTGTTGAACGATTGTAGCGGGCTTGTGATCGCAAGGATCGGAACGCCCTCGTTCAAGGCATCGGCCCTGCCGTCGGGCTTATGCGCTTTCGCTTTCGGGGCCCTGGGTTTCTTTGCTTCAACACCCGCCCTTGCGGCCGATCAACCAACTCCCGCTGCTCCTGTATTCGCGCCTGGCCGTCCTGCTGACGCGCCGAAGCCGACGAGCGAAGTGGAAAAGCCCGAAGCGATCGTTGTCACCGGCTCCCGCATTGCACGGCGTGATTATCAATCGAACAGTCCCATCTCGACCGTGGACAGCTCAGCCATTGCGGCCGCGGCCCAGCCATCGCTCGATCGCGTCATGGGCCAGATGCCGCAGTTCGAAGCAGCGCAGGGCGCTGCAGAAGTCGGCGACGTTCAGGGCAGTGTCGGATTTGGCGGCGGCGCCTCCTACAGCGATCTTCGCGGGATCGGACGAAACCGTTCACTGGTCCTGATGGACGGACGACGGCTGATGCCCTCGACACCCGATGGATCGATCGATCTCAACACGATCCCAATGGCGCTGATCGACAGCGTCGAAGTGATCACCGGCGGTGCCTCGGCAGCTTACGGTTCCGACGCAATCGCGGGCGTTGCTAATTTCAAGCTCAGGCACCGGTTCACCGGCCTTGAAGTGAATTTCCAGCAGGGCGGCAGCACGCATGGCGACGGCGCGACCACCCAGATCAGCGGCATCCTTGGCGGCGGATTCGCGGATGATCGCGGTCACGCGCTCATTGATCTTGAATATTCGAGCCGCCAGGCAGTTGCGGGCTCCCAGCGCTCCTTCTTCACTCAGCCGTCGGTCCGCTTCCTGGGCCGTCCGCCAGAAGGCTTCATCTACGCCGGAGGATATGGAACCGGCGCAACAGGTCCTTCAATCGCAGCCGTCAACGCCGTTCTTGCGGGTTATCCCGGGACGACGCCCTATGCGGGCACCGGACAATACAAGGGAGGCATCGGCGTAAAC
>DATMHD010000202.1:0-2738 GCA_035555075.1 Sphingomicrobium sp.
CCTCACTTATGGCGAGCCCGCACTCGTCGGCATAGTAAGCTGGGGCGAGGGCTGCGGCCGTGAGGGGCAGCCTGGCGTCTATGTCCGCATCGATCGCGATCATTACCTGAACTGGATTCGCCGCGCGATCACGGCGGACTCCCATGTGAATGCGCTGAACTAGCGGGTGTCGCCGATCCCGCGGGTGTCGCCGATGCCCCGTGTGTCACCAATGCCGCGTGCCTGGCCATCCTGGGCCTGATCGTCCTCTCCAACCAGCCCAAGATCGCCATCGCCGGTTTCGGCCTGGTTCTGCTGGTCCTGGATGTTCTGGGCTTCGGCTTCGTCCTTGACGGGCTTGCCACCAACAACCATCGCAACCCTCCTTCGGTGTGGGAAGGCGTCGATTGTCTCACGGATCGGCTCTTGGGGATAGGGCCTTGGTCGGCTCAGAGTTTGAGCGAGCGCAGGAGCCCAGTGAACCTTGGGTCCTTCCGGATCGGATCGAGCAGTGGATCGGTCGCAGCGTAGATGAGACCTGAATCGCCGACTTCACGGGCCCGCAGGAGCGCCTTCAAGGCATCGTCCGGCTTCCCCCACTGCGCGAGGACTTCGGCCTGCTGATAGACGGCGCTGTCACCCACCTGGGATTTGAGGGCGGAAAAGGCCGCCTCGGCGGCAGCCTTGTTGCCGAGCTTGAACTCGGCGATTGCAAGTCCGGATAAATTGAACTGGGGCTCCGGCTCTGCGGTGAATTCCTTCTTCGCGACGTCGAACCGGCCAAGGGCGACCATCACGCTTCCAATGAGCGCATGGGCGTAGGTCATCTTGGGGTTGAGCTCGAGCGCGCGCTTCAGAGGTGGAAGAGCGTCGCTATACCGCCGGGCGGCGTAGGCAACAGATCCCCGCGCCCGGTGGGCTCGAGGATTGAGCGGATCGAGGATGACGGCCCGCTGGACCGCGCGTGTCGCATCGGCCGGTCGGCCCGCCCGCGAGCAATATAACGCATAAAGGAGCGCGATATCGGCATTGCCGCCACCAAGCTCATAGGCCCGCTCGTAGAATTGCCGCGCGCCGGCAATGTCCAATCTTCCCGCATATAGCGCGAAGCCGAGTGCCAGCTGGCCTTCTGCGAGACCTGGTGCGACCTCGACAGCCCGGCGCGCTGCGGCGATCGACTGGTCGAACAGCGGCTTGATCTCGCTTCCTTTGGCATATTCAGAAGCAAAGGCGGCGAGCGAGCGCGACCTTGCTGCAAGGGCGAGTGCAAATCTCGGGTCTGCGGCGAGCGCCCGGTCATAAAGATCGAGGGCGGCGCGATCGCTTGCTTCGTCCTTTGCAAGATTGAACAGGCCGCGTCCCTGCAGATAATCCTGATAGGCCTGCGCATTCCTGGTGCCGCCCGGGGCCGGCTCGCTCGTCGCGACCTCGATAGACATTGCCTCGGCGACCGTGCGGGCGATGTCGCTCTGGAGGGCGAAGATATCGGTGAGCTCTCGATCGAAGCTTTGCGACCAGCGGGTGAAGCCCGTCGCTCCGTCGGCAAGATCGGCAACGATCCGCACCATGTCGCCCGAGCGCTGCACCGAGCCACTCAGCACATAACGCACCTCGAGAGCTTCAGCGATCTTCTTGGGGTCGTCGCTCCCCTCGCTCGCCTTGTCGGTCGATGTACCTGCAAGAACGCGAAGCGCCTCGATCCGGGCGAGTGCCACACGAACCTCTTCGGTGAGGCCATCCGAGAAATAGCTTTGCGAGGGATCACCGCTGAGGTTCCGAAACGAGACTACTGCGATGCTCAAGGGCGCTGCGCGGCCACCAATGACACCCCGGTCCCAGCCGACAAAGGCGCCGGCTGCAGCAACGGCCACTGCTGCTCCTCCTGCCGCGAGCATGCCGCGCCGTGAAACTCGAGCCCGCTGCGGCGCCAGCACATGCGCCGGGGTGCCCGTCAGAGCCCCGATTGCCCGCTGAACCGAGTCGATCTCCGGAGCATTGCTGCGCCCGTGCCAGTGACTGAGATCGATCACCTGATATTGGCGAAAGCCGATCGGCGGCGTGCTCCCGTCTAGGCTGAGCGGGATCAGCCGATGGCGGTCGCGGCCTTGGGCTGCCTCGTCCCGAACCCAGTCGGATTCGACCGATCTTGCGGACCACAGGACAATGACGGCGTCAGCTCGATCAAGCGCGCTGGAGATCGACCGGGCATAGGCTGCGCCACCCTCGATCCTTGCGTCCCACCAGATCTCGTAGCCAAGCTTTTCGAGCACCGACGCCAGCCTCCGGGCGCGGGCTTTGTCTGCCCGTGAATAGCTTAGGAACAATGTTGCCGGCGGGCGGGATCCGGGATCTGCGTTCACGCGACCTCGGCGACAGTGTCGGCAGCGGATGTTGGGAGGCTCACCAAGGATGGTCCTGGGCCGAGTCGTAACTCACGAGCACCCCCGTTCTTCGCGAACGTGACGACCGGATTGGTCAAGTCCCGAAGGGAAGGCCCCCTCCCGTCGCCTTAAAGCTAACATAACAACCCGCCGTCGCAATCGCGAATTTGGCCCTCGCAAATGCTGGCCATTGCGCCAGGCATCGGGTTCAAGGACTGGGGTCCTGGCGCGCGTAAACAGCGTTGCGGAGAAGTTTATTCGCTGCAATCACTTGCCGGTGAGTCAGCACGTTGCGGCCAGGCTTGAGAGATCGGGTGACTCCAAACCGGCCGATCGCGTTCGTGATGGCCTCCTCAGGAATGTTCGCGGCCGTCCGAG
>DATMHD010000203.1:0-4502 GCA_035555075.1 Sphingomicrobium sp.
AGCATCGGCGCGGGCCATGAGAGGAGCCTAGCGGCTGGGCAGCCGGCAATCGACCCGGAATCGCACCCGCGCGCGTGACTCTTGCGCAGCCTCTCCGCTAAGCAGCCCGCCATGTCGGAAAGCAATGTCAAATATACCGAAGCCGAAGCGCTCGAGTTCCACTCGCGCGGCCGGTCAGGAAAGCTCGAGATCGTCGCTACCAAGCCGATGGCAACGCAGCGCGACCTCAGCCTCGCTTATTCACCGGGAGTTGCAGTGCCGGTGCGGGCAATCGCCGAGAATCCGACCTGTGCCTATGATTATACGGCCAAGGGGAACCTCGTCGCCGTGATCTCCAATGGCACCGCAATCCTTGGTCTTGGCAACCTCGGCGCGCTCGCTTCCAAGCCGGTGATGGAAGGCAAGGCCGTACTCTTCAAGCGCTTCGCTGACGTCGATGCGATCGATATCGAAGTGAAGACGGAGGACGCCCAACGGTTCATCGATGCAGTCGAGCTCCTCGAACCGAGCTTCGGCGGGATCAACCTCGAGGACATAGCGGCGCCCGATTGCTTCATTATCGAGCAGACGCTGCGCGAACGGATGAACATCCCCGTCTTCCACGACGACCAGCACGGGACCGCGATCATCACCGCGGCCGGGCTCGTGAACGCCTGTCATCTTACCAATCGTCAGCTTTCGGACATCCGCGTCGTGGTGAACGGTGCAGGCGCTGCCGCAATCGCGTGCACCGAGCTCATCAAGGCAATGGGCGTCAAGGGCGACCATGTACTCATGTGTGACCGGAAGGGCGTCATCACCAAGGACCGCACCGACCTCGACCAGTGGAAGTCGGCACACGCTGTGGACACCGACAGGCGAACTCTCGCGGAGGCACTCGAGGGAGCAGACGTGTTCCTCGGCCTTTCCGCTGCAAATGTCGTCAGCAAGGACATGGTGACGACCATGGCCAAGGATCCGATCATTTTCGCAATGGCCAACCCAGATCCGGAAATCTGGCCGCCGGACGCAATGGAGGCGAGGCCCGACGCAATCATCGCGACCGGACGGTCCGATTTCCCCAATCAGGTCAACAATGTTCTCGGCTTCCCCTTCATTTTCCGCGGCGCGCTCGATGTCCGCGCAACCGCGATCAACGACGAAATGAAGATTGCCGCGGCCGAAGCACTCGCTGAGCTTGCACGTGAACCAGTGCCCGAAGAAGTGGCCGCCGCCTATGGCGGACGTGCTCACAGCTTCGGCCGCGACTACATCATTCCGGCGCCCTTCGATCCGCGGCTCATGGAGGTCGTCGCGTCTGCGGTTGCCGAAGCGGCGGTCAGGAGCGGCGTCGCGCAGAAGCCGATCGCCAACATGGAAGCCTACCGGCAGGAGTTGAGGGCAAGGCTCAATCCCACCGTGTCGGTGATGAGCCTCGCCTACGAGAATGCGCGCCAGAATCCCAAGCGGGTCCTGTTCGCGGAAGGGGAGGAGCCGAGTGTCCTCAGGGCCGCCATCGCATTCAAGGAGGCAGGCTATGGGACGCCCGTTCTCGTCGGACGGGAGGAGGTTTATAACCTGCTGGCCGAGATGGGCGTCGAGGATCCCAAGGAATATGAGGTCCTCAACAGCCGCAACTCGCCGCTAGTCGGGCGAGCCGTCGATTTCATCTACGCCAAGCACCAGCGCCACGGCATGTTGCGCCGCGAAGTCGAGCGGCTGGTGAACCAGGATCGGAACTACTTCGCTGCGGCCATGCTCGCTCTTGGCGAAGCCGATGCGATGATCACGGGGACCACCCGTCCGTTCAGCCAGTCGCTCCGGCAGGTTCGATTGGTCATCGAGGACGAACCGGGAGCGGTTCCTTTCGGGGTGACGGTGATCGTCAGCCGGAGTCATACCGTCCTCATCGCGGATACTGCCGTTACCGAGCGGCCGACCCCCGAACAATATGCGGCGATTGCAATGCGCGCCTCCTCATTCGCTCGTCGGATGGGTCTCGAGCCCAGGGTCGCCTTCGTGAGCTATACGACCTTCGGCAATCCGCCTGGTGTCCACATCGAGGGTCTCCGGGGCGCCGTCGAGCTCTTGTCGGGCTTCCACGCGGATTTCGAGTTCGAGGGCGAAATGGCGCCTGATGTCGCGCTCAACTACGAGATGCAGAAGCGCTTCTATCCGTTCACCCGCCTGTCCGGGCCGGCCAATATCCTGGTGATGCCCGGGCTCCAGTCGGCGAGCATTTCATCCAAGCTGCTGCGGGAGCTCGGCGGCGACAGTGTCCTTGGGCCCTACGTGCTTGGACTGGAGCACCCGGTGCAGATCGCGCCCATGACCGCGAGCGCATCGGATCTGGTGATGCTTGCAGTACTCGCTGCCGGCGATGCGCATGCAAGGCACCAGCGGGCGGCTGCCCGGTCGGCAGGCTCCGCTAGATCCGCTCGACGGAGCTGACTGGCTCCGCGTCACGCAGGGCGGCGATGATCGCGTGGAGGTGCGCGAGATCGTGCACCTCGATGTCGAGGTGGAAAGTCTGGAAACTGCCATCGCGGTGAACGAGCTGAAGATTGATGATGTTGGCGTGCTTTGCGCCAAGAATGCTCGACATCGTGCCGAGCGCTCCTGGAATATCGCGAAGGATCACGGCGAGGCGCGCAGCGCCCCCGTCCGAACCTTCTCCCCAGGCAAGATCGAGCCAGTCGGCGTCGATGCCGCTCGCCAGCGTGTCGCAGCCAATGACATGAACCTCGATCTCCTCGTCCTCGCGGCGGAGGCCGACAATCCGGTCTCCAGGGATGGGGTGACAGCATTGAGCCAGATGATAGGCGACGCCTGGCGTAAGTCCCTTGATCGAGATCGCCTTGCGCTGCCCCATCGGGCGCGGAGCGACATCACCTCCGGCTGATCCAGGCATGAGTGCCTCCATCAGCGCTTCATCGCTGACGCGCTTGCGCGCGATGGCGATCATAAGTTCATCCTGATTCTCGATCTTCAGCTTCTTGAGCGCTCGCTTTTGTGCGTCCTTGTCGAGCTCTGCCGGAAGCCGCTGGACGATTTCGTCATAGATCTTGCGGCCGAGCTGGATCGTCTCGTCCCGCTCCTTGTGCCTGACGAAGCGACGGACGCCGGCTCGAGCCTTGCCGGTCGCGACGAAGCGAAGCCATGAGGGCTGGGGGTGCTGGGCTTCGGACGCGAGAATTTCGACCTGGTCGCCATTTTCGAGCATCGTTCGAAGTGGCACGACTCTCCCGTTGACCTTGGCGCCGACGGTACGATCGCCAAGGTCGGTGTGGACCGCGTAAGCGAAGTCGACCGGGGTTGCGCCCTTTGGAAGCTGGATAAGCTCTCCCTTGGGCGTGAAGGCGAAGATCCGATCCTGGTACATCGCCATCCGGGTATGCTCGAGCAGCTCTTCCGGGCTTTCGGCATGTTCGAGAATCTCGACCAGGTCATCCACCCAGGGGATCGTGATGTCTCCCTCGGGCCGTCCTTCCTTGTAGGCCCAATGGGCGGCAAGACCCCGCTCGGCCTGCTCGTGCATCTCCTGGCTTCGGATCTGGATCTCGATCCGCATCTTTGAATCGTGGATCACTGACGTGTGGAGGCTTCGGTAGCCGTTCCGCTTGGGGGTCGAGATATAGTCCTTGAAGCGGCCCGGAACCATCGGCCAGCGGCGGTGGAGGAGCCCCAGCGCACGATAGCAGTCGGCAACGTCGTCGACGATGATCCTGAAGGCCATGACGTCGGAGAGTTGCTCGAAGCTGATGTGCCGCTCGGCCATCTTTTTCCAGATGGAATAGGGATGTTTCTGCCGGCCGGTGACCTCGGCAGAAAGGCCGTTGTCCGCAAGGTAGAGCTGGAGCCCAAGTCCGATGCGGCTGACGAGATCGCCGCCTGACTCGGTCAGCTGCTGCAGCCGCCGAGTAATCGAAGCATAGGCATCCGGCTCGATCTCGCGGAATGCGAGCGTCTGCATCTCGGTCATCATCTCGTACATGCCGATCCGCTCGGCGAGCGGCGCGTAGATATCCATCGTTTCCCGGGCGATCCGGCGGCGCTTCTCTTCGGACGGGATGTGGTGAAGCGTGCGCATGTTGTGCAGCCGGTCGGCGAGCTTCACCAACAGGACGCGGATGTCATCGGAAAGGGCGAGGAGGAACTTGCGCAGATTCTCGGCGGCGCGCTCGTTCTCGGACTGGGCTTCGATCTTGCTGAGCTTGGTGACGCCATCGACCAGCCGCGCGACATTCTTGCCGAATAGTCTTTCGATCTCGTCGGTCGTCGCGAGCGTATCTTCGATAGTGTCGTGGAGGATCGCCGTGGCGATGGTCTGATCGTCGAGCTTGAGGTCGGTGAGAATGCCGGCGACCTCGATCGGATGACTGAAATAAGGATCGCCCGAGGCGCGCTGCTGGTCACCGTGGGCCTTCATCGAGAAGACGTAGGCGCGGTTGAGCGCATCCTCGTCCGCTTCCGGATCGTAGGACCTGACACGCTCGACTAGCTCAAACTGACGGATCATCGCG
>DATMHD010000204.1:0-4425 GCA_035555075.1 Sphingomicrobium sp.
CAGACCTTCCCGACAGGCACCCCGCGACTATCCCCGCAAAGATATTTATCAAGCGCAGTCTTGAGGCAGGTCGGCAGCAGATTTCATTGTACAACGAACGCGTTGGCGCAGTTTCTTGTCAACGATCACGAGATCTACGCCCTGGCGCTCAGCCCTCTCTCAGCGGGAAGCTGACGTACCGCCCGGAGCTGCGGATTGAGGCGGCGAGGCAGCGTGGCCGAGAGGCTGCTGATTCTCGGCGACCGTATCGCTCGACAGCGACCATTTGAGATTGTCCGAAACCTCGAACTTTTTCGTATAGGCTTCGTGGGGCGCATCTTCCGAGGCTTTTCGGGCAACGAGATTGAAGCGCACCGCCACCCTTTTGTCGCCGCGCAGCGACGGTGCGAGCTTGAGCGGTTCGGCTCCCGCAATGTCGCGGATTGCGGCGGCTACGGAACCCGTCTGGTTGGCGATCACGTGAACAGCCGCGAGAGCTGCGCTGCGAAGCGCCTGAGCGCTTGGCTCGTGCCCGTTGTAGCTTCGAGTGAACACCTGGGGCTGCCCCCAGCTGCCCGCCCAGCGATAGAAGAGATGGGCGCCGACGACTGCATCCTTTGCCATCGTCGCTGCCCAGTAAGGAACGACGTAATCGGCGTGATAGTGCGTCGACCAGCCGACCGGCGCATAGACATAGCCACCGAGCGCAGCCTGGGCGACGCGCATCGCCCGCCGCCAGCCATCCGCGTCGGGCTGCCGATTGAGCGATCCATCGCAGGTGAAGGTGAACTGGCATCCCGTGGGACGCGTGGAGCCCTGGTAGACGACCGAACAGATGCTTCCTGGAAAGGCCGGATGCCGGACTCGGTTGAGGACGACCTGGGCCACTGCGCGTTCGCCGTCCTCGTCCTGGTTGCCCGCCTCATAATATTCGGCGCTTGCAAGGCAGGTGAGCGCCTGGGCTCTTGCCGCGGCATTCCCCTTGAAGACGAATGGCGAGGCTGCCGGATTGGGAGCGCTGGTGACCGGGATCTGGGCATTGACCTTCACGGCCTGGTCGGGGGCCATTGGCCTCACGATCATGGGCGGTGGCGCGGGGGGCGCCGCTTGCGGAGCCCTGTTCGTCACGCCTCCCGACATGAATGTCGTTGCAATGGCAGCTGCCGCGACAACACCGAACAGGCCGGCGCCGACCGTCTCCCGGGGATAGGTGCGCCACAGGAATGCACCGCGGCCCTTGAGCCGCCTTGCGCTTGCGCGAAGCCCGTCGAAGGGGCGGGTGGAGGGCAATGCCGTCGCCATCAGAAGAGTGTTATAGCCAGCTAATACAGTAAATTCAATGCAAGGTCAGTGACTGACCCTCGTTGAACCCGTCTGAATCCATCTAACAAGCGGCTTCAGCGGGACGATCCAGATTAGTCCCATGGTCAGATAGAAAGCCGCCTGAAGAAGCATAGGCCATCCCCCGACAATCCGCGCCATGCTTGCGACGAACGCCGCCCAGACGACGATCAGGAGCAGGATGATGAGGATTCCGATGAGCTTGCGGGGCGACGGTTGGGCCATCAAACCGGCATAACAGGCCGGTTCCGCCAAGTCTGCACAGGCTCTCGCGCTTATTCGCAAACCGTCGGAGATGAGGGCCCCTTCGCGGCCGCGTAGCAATTCCCCGCGGCGGCGTCGGCGCGGGTTTCCTTCCGCATTCCGACGAACAGGAGAATGCTGAGGCCGATGATCACCAGAACCGCGATCGCCTTGAACTGCATTGTCACCCCTGTGCGACTCAATAAGTCCGAGCCGGCCTTTGCACGCTAACACTCAAGATACGGTAAAAGAAGGAGAGTTTGCTCGTTCGCAGAACCGGGCCGGGCTATTCGTCGGGATTGCCGCAGGGCTGTGGCCCTCCGAACACGAAGTCAGGACGGATGGGTGAACAGTTCAAGGCCGTCGGGTGATACAAAGGCGTCGAGCGGGATATCCCATTCGTCGGCCGGGATCGTCTCGCAAAGACGCTGGATCGGCCAGCCGACGCCGATGAGTCGTGCGCCGTTCTTCTTGAGACCTGCAAGCGCCCGATCATAATGGCCCTTGCCACGGCCGACGCGTGTCCCCGTTCCGTCAATGGCGATCAGCGGCACGAGCACGAGATCGGGCTGGACCACCGGATGACGCCTTGCCGGCTGCATGATCCCGAACGGGCCCGGCTCGAGCGGGTCACCTGCAAGAAAGCGGAAGGGCTTCGCCGGATTGCCGAAGCAGGGATAAGCGACGATCGCGCCAACCGCGCGCGCTTCTTCGGTTGCCGGAAGCACGCTGATCTCGGACCCGAGCGGACAATAGCCGCCAACGACGGCCACTCCTGCAAAAAGCGAGGTCAGATGTTCGGCGAGTCGCTGCTCAAGAAGCGCTCGATCGGCATCTGAAAGGGTGCGCACGAAGGCCTTCCTGGCCTCGAGCGCAGCCTTCCTTAGCGCTTCCTTGTCGAGCGGCTCGAGTTCGGGCCGCGGACCTGGCGAAAAGGGATGTGACGGGACCACCATGGCCGTTTGCCCTAAAATCCTCTGACGCCAAAACGTCAGGTGGGCGCCGTATGCTCCCGACCCCGAGGAAAACCTCGTGACCGGGGCAGGGACAGCTCCCTTGGATGTTCTATCGCCTCAGGGATTTTCCGAAGGCGCGCACCGGGTAGTGCCCGTCGCACAACGATCTAGGGGTTCGCGGCGTCGTTCTCAAGCGCTGCCGCGAGCGATTCGAGGCGTCGCGCAAGCGATTCCGCCTGGAGCACCAGTGCGGGGTCGGGCGCTGCAACTACAGGAGGCTCGGGAAGAGCGGCTTCGGGTTTCTTGTCGACGAGCTGGTCTGCAAGCAGGAGCGAGGCGAACAGGAACTGCCGGGCCTCGCTCAAGGTCCCGAGGCCGGCGATCGCCTCGCGGCTCTTCCCGTCGACCAGCCGTGCGGCCTGACGAAGATTGTCCTCCTCGCCCTCGCGGCACGCCACCTGGTAGGTGCGCCCGGCAATCGTCAGATCGACCATGCGCGCCATCAGGCCGCTGCCTCGCGGATGAGTTCGTCGAGTTCCTCGACAACCTCGCGAACCCTCGTGCGCAGCTGCTCGTCACGGTTGGCCGCCGATCGCCTGCTTGCAAGCGCGCGTTCGATCCGCTCGAGCGCCCGTTCGGAGCGTTCCAGTGCTGAAGAGAGCGAACTTTCGTCCATCGATTCTCCGCTACGCAAGTTGGTAAAGGCGGGCAAGCATTGACGCTTCACGGCTCACCTTCCAAAGGGCCCGCATCGGCCCGGCCATCCGGCAAGGGCCTCGCAGCCTCGACGGGGATCATGCAACCGACCGACCGCCGCCTTGCCAATTCTATCCGCGCTCTTGCCATGGATGCAGTCGAAACAGCGAACAGCGGCCATCCCGGGATGCCGATGGGAATGGCGGACGCTGCGACGGCGTTGTTCAGCCGGCACCTCAAATTCGATGCCGCGGATCCGCATTGGCCGGACCGCGACCGTTTCATTCTCTCGGCCGGCCACGGTTCGATGCTCATCTACGCGCTTCTCTACCTCACAGGTTATGAGCGACCGACGCTCGAGGACATCAAGCATTTCCGTCAGCTTGGAAGCCCTGCTGCCGGGCATCCCGAGAATTTTGAACTGCCCGGCGTCGAAGTCACGACCGGGCCGCTTGGACAGGGCGTCGCAATGGCGGTCGGCATGGCGATCGCCGAGCGGCACCTCAATGCCGTCTATGGTGACGAACTCGTGGACCACCGGACCTTCGTCATCGCCGGCGATGGCGATCTGATGGAGGGCATCAACCACGAGGCGGTGGGGCTTGCAGGACATCTGAAGCTTGGTCGACTGATTGTCCTTTGGGACGACAATAGCATCACCATCGACGGCTCGACGGACCTCTCGCGCAACGAGGACGTGGTGGAGCGCCATCGGGCGGCGCACTGGCACACATGCGATTGTGACGGCCTCGATGCCGATGATGTCAGCCGGGCCATCGAGGAGGCCGTTGCCGATCCTCGGCCGAGCCTTATCCGATGCAAGACGATCATCGGCTTCGGTGCCCCGAACAAGCAGGGTACTGCGGCAACGCACGGGGCCGCGCTCGGAAAGGCCGAAGTTGAGGCGGCGCGTGCCGAGCTTGGCCTTGAAGACAAGGAATTCACTGTTCCCGACGACATCCTCACGGCATGGCGCGCGGTCGGGAAGCGCGGCGCGGTGGACCATGCGTTGTGGACCAAGCGGCTCGAGGAGAGCCCGCGCAAGGACGAGTTCCTCGCCCGGCTCAACGGCAAAGTCGGCGATGCATGGCTGCGACCCTATCTCGAGAAACTCCTTGCCGACCTCAAGCCGGTCGCGACCCGCAAGGCATCAGAAATGGCCCTCGAGGCGATCAACGCGGCCATTCCTTCGACCATCGGGGGCTCGGCC
>DATMHD010000205.1:0-2323 GCA_035555075.1 Sphingomicrobium sp.
CTGCGACTCAGGTTCATGTCTCGCTGTTCAATGGTCGTCCAATCGCGGAACAATTGAAACAGATTTGTCAATGCTTATTTTGAACAACAACGCCTCTGCAGCGTTCTACGCTCCAAAGGACTGATAAACAAAGGTTTCGACCGTGAAAATCCGAATGCTGGCCAGTGTCGCTTGCGCGGCACTGATGGGAATTTCTGTGCCTTCGCAGGCGGTGACGAGCCCAGAGCTGCCGACCGCCGCAAATTATGATCCGGCTGCCGATCAGGCGGTGAGTTCCTTCTACGCGAGCCGCGCCGGGACCCCGCTTTGGCTTCGCGGCACGGACCGAAGCGCAGCTCGCGAGCTGATCGGGATTCTCCAGCGCGCATCTCTCGACGGCTATGCCAATGGTCCGGCGATCGCGGCGCAGACGCAGGCTCTTCTCGCGCGTGCCCAAGACGGCGATCCTGCCGCTGCAACGACTGCGGATCGTCTCCTCTCGACGGCGTGGATCCAATATGTCGAGGCTCTCCAGACTCCCCCCGAAGGCATGACCTACGCGGACCGCTGGGTGGCACCCCGCCGAGATTCGGCGGCCGCGATCCTGGCCAAGGCGGCCGCTGCACCATCTCTTGCCGCTTATGTGCGTTCGGCCTCGCAGGTGAACCCGATCTATGCCCAGCTCCGGGACGCCGCCTGGACTGCAATGCAGGCCAATGGCGGCCAGCTGGATTCCCGGGTGCTCGCAAGTCTCGATCGCGCTCGGGATATCCCTCCGCAGGGTCGCTTTGTCATGATCGATACGGCTGGCGCCCGCCTCTACATGATCGAAGATGGCCGTATCGTGGATGCAATGAAAGTGATCGTCGGCAAGGCCGATCCCTCCACGCAGACGCCGATGATCGCAAGCACCATCTATTATGCGACGCTGAACCCTTATTGGCATGTCTCATCCGACATGGTGCGCTCGCTCATCGCCCGAAACGTGCTCGATCAGGGTTTGAGTTACCTCAAAACCCGGGGATACCAGGTGATGGCGGACGACGGATCCGACCAGCTGCTCGATCCGGCGAAAGTCAATTGGCGCGCTGTTGCCGCCGGCCAGGCTATGGTCAAGGTGCGACAGCTCCCGGGACCTGCAAATTCTATGGGACGGCTGAAGATCCCCTTCCCGAACGGATCCGACATCTATCTCCACGATACGCCCAACAAGGATCTCTTCGCGGCTGACGACCGCAATCTCAGTCACGGCTGCATCCGTCTTCAGGATGCCGAGCGCCTGGGTCGGTGGCTGATGGGGCGGGATCCCCAAGCCGCCTCGCGGGAGCCCGAACAGAATGTCCTCCTGCCAGCTCCGGTGCCGATCTATGTCACCTATCTGACGGCGCACGTCGACGGCGGTCAGCTGAGCTTCGTCGACGACATTTACGGACGCGATTCCCAGGTCGCGGCGTTGAGGTAGGACGTCCGCTCGACGCCGTACGGGCGGGCGCCTGGATCGCGCTTACCTGTCCTTACGATCGCCCAGCCGGTAAGAGCGGCGCGGCCGGCATGAAGGCGTGCCAGTTCCTCATGGCGCCTGCGGACGTCGGGATCGCTCGCAAGTTCCGCCATCAACGGCAGTGCTGTCCGCGCTGCTCGTGGTAGCTACGATCTCCGTAACTCATCGTCTTCGCCGGCTGGCTCGTACAAGCGGCAGCTTCTTCGAGGCCTCACCAAAGCCGATGTGGCCCCTTTTTTGGGGCTGTCAGGGCGCAACGCCTGCATGAATCAAATGCGCTCCCGCGACCCCTATACCATCTACAGGGGTCGCGGACGCAGTCTGGTGGCAAATCGTGTCCGGGGCGGCGGGCGGTTCACCTCTTGAACGCGCATCAAGTCGTTAGATGGACACTTCATCCATGGTTTCGAGCTCGGGCTCGGGCACGCCCGAGACCTTATACTCCTTCATGAGTTCGCGCTTGCGCGCCGACAATTGTTCTCCAAGGCTTTTAAGATCGAGATCGGCCTTGCGTACCTCGGGGAAGAGCTCCTTTTCTTCCTCCTCGACGTGATGGTCGATCTGTTCGGAAAGAACCTGCACCTTTGCGTCGAAGAATTCATCGCTTTCGCCGCTCCCAGCCTCGATCTCGGCGATCAGCAACTTCGCGGCATCGTGCTCAACGTAGGATTCCTTGAGGAGATCTTCGTCGACTTTGCCCTTGCATGCAGGATAGAAAATCTCTTCCTCGATCCTGGTGTGGATCGACAACTCCAGGCAGATGCGGCGCGCGAGTTTTTCCTTGCGTCCCTCGCCTTTGGCCTCCTCAAACTGCTTGAACAGTTTTTCAACCGCGCGATGATC
>DATMHD010000206.1:0-2035 GCA_035555075.1 Sphingomicrobium sp.
GTCCCGGCCTCTAGCAATGCGGCGCTGCAAAATGCAAAAACGCGCGAGTCATGAGCGACTGGCCCGAGCTGAGTGCGACAAGCGACCACGAAACGCTGGCCATCCTTCATCTCGCCTCACAGATGCTCGGAAAGATCCGTGTGGCCCACGCGCCCTGGACGAACCACGGCTGGCATGTTGCGCTCCAGCCGAATGCGCGCGGACTGTCGACTCTTCCCACTGCCTCAGGCGACGGCCGGACCTTCACGCTCACCCTGGATCTGTGCCGCCACGCGATGGTGCTGTGGGTCAGCGATGGTTCGCGGGAGGAGGTGCCGCTGAATGCCGGCAGTGTGGCTGCACTTCACCAGCGCCTGATCGACATTCTCGAGAAGCACCGGCTGCCCTGTAATTTCTACGGCCGTCCGAGCGAGATCGCCGACGCCATTCCCTTCGCTGAGGACAGGGCCCCACGGCAATATGACCGGGATTCGGCACAGCGCTTGAGGGAAGCGCTTGCAGCGATGCTTCCCGTGTTCGGTCTCTTCCGGGCGGGTTTCGCCGGGAAGGCCAGTCCCGTCCATTTCTGGTGGGGAAGCTTCGACCTCGCAGTCAGCCGATTTTCGGGCCGGAAGGCCCCTCCACATCCAGGGGGCGTGCCGGGACTACCTGACCGCATCACTCTCGAGGCTTATAGCGACGAGGTGGCAAGCGCCGGCTTCTGGGCTGGGGGCGTTACGTCGGCGGATCCCTTCTTCTACAGCTACATCTATCCCGCGCCGGAGGGGTATCGTGCCTCCCAAGTCGCGCATGGTCAGTTCGACGAGACCTATGGCGAGTTCGTACTTCCTTATTCGGAAGTGCGCGCATCTCCTGACCCCGAGGGGATGCTCCTGGATTTCTTCCAGTCGGCCTACGACATCGGAGCCGGCCTTGCGAAGTGGGATCGAGGCGCACTCGAGCGACCTCCAATAGCGCCCTAGCTTGGCACAAACGGGTAAGGCGAGATCGACTTCCGGTTCTCCTCGACGCCGAGCATCCGTCCCGCTGGAGGAGTTGCGCGATAAGCGCACTGGAGACGCGGGCAGATGGCGCAGGCAGGCCCCACGGGCGTCGCCTGTGTATCAACGAGGTCGAGGCCATCGGCATAGGCGATGCGGTGTGCATGCTTGACGTCGCAGCCCAGGCCAACCGCGAGCAGGGCATCGTCGCGCAAATCCGGCCGGATCGGTCGTTCGATGGTCCGGCTGATGGTGAAGAAGCGCTGCCCGTCGGGGGTTTCGATCAGCTGCCGGACGGTCTGACCTGGGGTCTGGAAGGCGGTGTGAAGGTGCCAGCGCGGACAAGTCCCGCCGAAATGGGAGAAGGGGAAACTCTCCCCTGCGTAGCGCTTTGAAATGTTCCCGGCGGGGTCCACACGAAGCATGAAGAAAGGCACGCCCTTGGCGCCGGCGCGGCCGAGCGTCGTCAGGCGGTGTGCTACCTGTTCCACATTGGCTCCGAACTGCGCGGTCAGCCGATCGATTGCGTAGCGATGTTCCTCCGCAGCGCGCAGAAACTTGCCATAAGGCATCATGATCGCACCTGCTGCGTAATTGGCAAAGCTCATGTGCAGAAGCCGGCGGCTGCCAGGATCCGGCGGGCGGGCAGCCTCGAGCATCTGTGCGATGATCGTCGAGAATTCGAGCAGCGCGAGCTGATAGGCGATGCCGAAGGTGCGATTTTCAGATCGAAGGAGAGACGAGAGCATGAGAACCCGCCGCTGCGGGTCGTAATGCTGACTGGCATCCTCGAGGATCTCGGGATCGACTACCCGAACCTCGACGCCCCACGCCCCCTTCAGGCGCTGCCGGAGCGGTTCCGATACGGACAAGGGATGGGCGAGCGCGCCGCCGAGGGTCTCTGACGCATCCTCAAGTTCGGGGTAGTGGTTGCGCTGTGCCTGGATGTAATCGCGGACCCAGGTCTCCGGCGTGATCAACACCCTGGGGTCCGCGCCACCCGTCTCGGGCTCCTGCGGATGGCGCTGGAGATCGCGGAGGGCGGTATAAAGTCG
>DATMHD010000207.1:0-4561 GCA_035555075.1 Sphingomicrobium sp.
CGATGATCACGAGCCTTTGCGATGCCTATGTGATGCACGGCGACCCCGTCGAGGAGATCACTCCCAAGATCGTCGACATGGAAGAGCGCCGCCGCCGACAGGACAAGGGGCCCATGCAATATGGGATGGCTGCCTTCGCGATCGTCCGCGATAGCGAGGCCGAAGCAAAACGCGAGCTTGCACGGATCACCCAGATGCCTTCAAAGCCCCCCAAGGGGTTCGACAATTTTGAGCAATGGCTCTCCGGAACGGAGCTCGAGCGCGAGCTGAAGCTACAGGAATATTCGGTTTCCAACAGAGGCTTGCGCCCCAACTTTGTCGGGACACCTGAACAGCTGAGCGAACGCATCGAGGAATATGAAGCCGCGGGCCTTGACCTGCTGCTCCTCCAGATGAGCCCACAGGCCGAGGAAATGGACCGCTTCGCGGCCCAGGTGATCGAGCCCATGCGCGCTCGTGCGCCGGAACTCGCCTGAGCCGATGAAGCGGCGGTTCGACAAGATGCACGGGCTCGGGAACGACTTCGTGATCATCGATGCACGGGAGGACCCTCTCGATGTCACCCCGCCGCTTGCGAAGGCCATTGCGGACCGCCGGACCGGAGTTGGCTGCGACCAGCTCATTCTCCTGGAACCGAGCAATTGCGCAGATCTTAGGATGCGCATCTGGAACAGCGACGGGGGCGAGGTCGAGGCCTGCGGCAATGCCACGCGCTGCGTCGTCCAGCTGACCGGCGCCCGGCGGATCGAGAGCGCTGGCGGGCTCCTTCACGGAAGGGAGCTTGGAGCCGAGGTCGAGGTCAGCCTCGGCGAACCGCGGTTCGGCTGGGACGACATCCCCCTTGCCTATCCGATGGATACGAACGCGCTTCCAATGGCCTGGGACGGCCTTGAACACCCGATGGCGCTCAATGTCGGCAATCCGCATCTCGTCTTCTTCGTCGATGATCTGGATCGGGTTCCGATCGGCGATCTTGGGCCACGGATCGAACATGACCCTGCCTTCCCGCAGCGTATCAACGTCAATGTCGCGCAGGTCGAGGGTAAGGGGCTCCGGCTCACGACCTGGGAACGGGGCGCCGGACTGACGCTCGCATGCGGGACCGGCGCCTGCGCTTCCGGAGTGGCTGCAATCCGGACCAAGCGGCTGACATCGCCCGTCAGGGTCGAAATGAAGGGGGGAACACTGACGATCAGCTGGACGGACGGCGAACCGGTCCGGATGCGCGGGAGCGCGACCCACGTGTTCAGCGGGGAACTTGACCTCGAGAGGCTGCAATGAGCGTCGAGACCGTGACCCTTGGCTGTCGCCTCAATTTCGCCGAGAGCGAGACGATCGCCCGGACTGCGCCCGCGGACGAGGACTGGATCGTCGTCAACAGCTGTGCGGTCACGAATGAGGCCGTCCGCCATACGCGCCAGGCGATCCGGAAAGCCCATCGCCGCCGCCCCGAAGCACGGATCCTCGTCACGGGCTGCGCTGCAGAGCTTGATCCAAACTCGTTCGCCAAGCTTCCAGGGGTGACCCGCGTTGTCGGAAATGGAGCCAAGCTCAAAAGCTTGGCTGCAAATGACGTCATGCCGCCAGCGCCCGCGGGTTTCATGGGTCACGTCCGCAGCTTCGTTGCGGTCCAGTCGGGCTGCGATCATCGCTGCACCTTCTGCTCGATCTGGCAGGCCCGCGGCCCGAGCCGCTCCCTTCCGTTCGGCGCGATCCTCGATGCCGTCGCTCGCGAGATCGACCGCGGTGCGAGGGAGATCGTCCTTACAGGTGTCGACATCACCGACTATGAGGGAGGCCTTGGCGGCTTATGCGAACGGTTGCTCGCGAGCGAACCGCGGCTCACTCGCCTTCGCCTGTCCTCCCTCGACTCGATCGAAATCGATGGTCAGCTCTTCGAGCTCATCGCTGGCGAGCCACGGCTGATGCCGCATTTCCACCTGTCGCTCCAGGCCGGCGACGACATGATCCTCAAACGGATGAGAAGGCGCCACAATCGGGCTCAAGCAGTTCGTGTAGTCGAGCGGATCAAGCTTGCACGGAATGATGCGACCATTGGCGCGGATCTCATCGCGGGATTTCCGACAGAAACTGAAGAAATGTTCCTCAACACCCTGAGATTGCTCGTTGACTGCGACATCGTCGCTGCGCACATTTTTCCCTTCTCGGCTCGTCCGGATACGCCGGCGGCGCGAATGCCGCAGCTTCCCCGGGACCTCGTCAAGGCGCGTGCGGCAAAGCTTCGGGAGGAAGCCTCAACGCAGCGGCGCCAGTGGCTCGATCGAATGGCGGGCTCCGTCCAGCCGGTGCTGATCGAGAATGGCGGCAAGGGTCATACCGACAGCTTCGCGCCCATCCTCATCGAGGGGGCCGAACGAGGCACCACGGGGGCCGCCCGTGTGATCGCCAGGAGCGGCGACATGCTGACGGCAGCCTGGGCATGAGCTGGCTCGACCGCCTGCGGGGCGGCTTCCAGAAGACGGCGGAGCGCGTCGCTGACAACCTAACGGGCCTTACGAGCCGCGCAGCCCTCGATACCTCGACCCTCGATGATATCGAAGAGGCGCTGATTGCCTCGGACCTCGGCCCCGAAGCATCGCACCGCATCCGGGAAGCCATCGCACTTCAAAAGTTCGAACGCCTCGATGAGCGCGGTCTCCGCTCGATCCTTGCCGAGGAAATAGAGAAGATCTTAGCTCCGGTCGCCAAACCATTGGAAATCACAGGATTTCCAAGGCCTCACGTCATCCTCGTGATTGGCGTTAATGGGTCGGGCAAGACGACCACGATCGGAAAGCTCGCGCATTGGCTCAAGGAACAGGATTATGGGGTCCTCCTTGCCGCGGGCGACACGTTCAGGGCTGCCGCGATCGAACAGCTTCAGGTCTGGGGACAGCGCGTCGGAGCGCCGGTGATTGCCGGCAAGGAAGGCGGCGATGCCGCCGGGATCGTCTTTGACGGCGTGAAGCAGGCGACCGCGACCGGCGAAGACGTGCTGGTGGTCGATACCGCCGGGCGGCTCCAGAACAAGACGCACCTCATGGACGAGCTTGCCAAGATCAGGCGGGTGCTCGGCCGGCTAAACCCGGAAGCTCCGCACGACGTCCTTCTCGTCCTCGATGCGACGACGGGCCAGAACGCGCTTGCACAGGTCGAGGTCTTTCGGGAAACGGCAGGAGTGACGGGGCTCATCATGACCAAGCTCGACGGGACTGCCAGGGGAGGGATCCTCGTTGCAGCGGCCGAGAAGTTCGGACTTCCGATCCACGCGATCGGCGTCGGTGAAACGGCCGATGACCTGCGCCCCTTCGATCCGCGCGCGGTTGCCCGCGCCATTGCCGGACTGCCGCCCGAATGAGCCAGCCTGAAGAGCCGCAGGGCGGCGCCAAGCTGTTGATCGACCTTGGACCGCTCCTGGTCTTCTTCCTGGTCAATTTCCTGGCGCCTGTGCCCACATTCATGAAGATCTTTGTCGCAACGGGCGCCTTCATGGTCGCGATGATTGCAGCAATGCTCTTCTCCGCCATCCGCTTCCACCGCATCTCTCCCCTTCTTTGGTTTTCGGGGATCATGGTTGTGATCCTCGGTGGGCTGACGATCTGGCTGAACAACGAAAGCTTCATCAAGATGAAGCCGACGCTCTATTATGCTCTGGTTTCGGGCCTTCTGTGGTTCGGACTGGCAACCGACCGACCACTCCTGCAGCGGGTCCTTGGATCGACCTACCCCGGCCTCGACGAGACGGGCTGGGCCAAGCTCACTCGCAACTGGGCCGCCTTCTTCGCCGTGATGGCCGTCCTCAACGAACTGGTCTGGCGCAACAGCAGCACGAACTTCTGGGTGGGTTTCAAGCTCTGGGGCGCGCTCCCCCTCACTTTCCTCTTCGCCGCCGCGAACATCCCGATGCTTCTGCGGCATGGCCTCATGAAGGACGAAGCCGTGGCGGCCGAACCAGGACCAGTCGATTGAGCGATCCGATCCTCTCGATCCGCAAGCTGCGAAAGACCTACGGGACCGGCGTCGACGCGTTGAAGTCCGTTGATCTCGACATCCGGCGCGGCGAGATCTTCGCACTTCTGGGACCCAATGGTGCAGGCAAGACGACGCTCATCAACATCGTCTGCGGCATCGTCACTGCCACGAGCGGCGAAGTGCTGGTCGACGGCAAGGACTGGCAGGAGGACTTCCGACATGCGCGTAGCCGCATCGGCCTCGTGCCGCAGGAACTGACCACCGAGGCTTTCGAGCCTGTCTGGAACACCGTCACCTTCTCGCGGGGTCTCTATGGCCGCCCGCGCAACGACGCCTTCACCGAGGAGCTGCTGAAGCGCCTGTCGCTGTGGGACAAGCGCAAGACGATCATGATGCATCTCTCGGGCGGCATGAAACGCCGGGTGATGATTGCCAAAGCCCTGTCCCACGAACCGGGCATCCTGTTCCTCGACGAGCCGACCGCGGGCGTCGACGTCGAATTGCGACGTGACATGTGGGAACTGGTGCGAAAGCTCCGGGCAGACGGGACGACCATCATCCTCACCACCCATTACATCGAGGAAGCCGA
>DATMHD010000208.1:0-2530 GCA_035555075.1 Sphingomicrobium sp.
TCCTTGCGAAGCTCATAGGCGGTAAGAAGGGCTTCGGCATTCCACGTGTTGAAGCGGGCATGGACCGAACCTGTTTGCGGGTCGTTCGGCTGGAAGTCCATCCAGAAGCCGTTGGGCGACTGGCGTGCAGCCGTCTTCTGGGCGAGCCGCAGGTGCCGGTCGCAAAGGCTCTTGTCGCCGGTGTACCTGCACGCGTCGAAGAATGGGAAACCTTCGATGTTCGGCCGCGAGACATCCGCGAGGGTCGGCTTGGCAAGGTCCGGATGGTGCGGCGTGCGATCGGTCCAGACCTTCCCGGTCGATGGATCGATGATGTTGTAGAAGAGGCCCTGGTCGCCCGGAACTTCGGTATTGGCAATGAGCCAGCGGATCGAGCGTGTGGCCGAATCCGCGTAGCGGCGATCTCCAGTCACCCGCGTCAGCGTGTAAAGACCCGGGGTTCCGTCCGTGATCGTCGTGAAGTTGATCAGTTTGCCAAGCTTCTCTCCATGGGCGGCGTTCATGAGACCCTTGAGCGGGCCGCTCTTGAACTCCTGCCCGATCCACCAGTCGCCTGCCTGGCGGGCCTTGGCGAGGAGCCTTGGATCATGATTGATCTGATAGGCGGCGAGGAGGGCCTCGATCGCCTGGCCGGTATGCCACGCGACTTCATACGGGCCCCAGCTACCCTTGCGCCAATCATAGTCGCCGCGGGCCTTGCCTTCGCTGTCGAGCGCGACTGTTGCAACGGCGGTCGCAGTCTCGTCGAGCGCCTTTCGGACCTCGGCCGAGGGGACGGGTCCGGCTGCCGAAACAGGCGACGCCAAGATGAGCAGCGAGGCTGCAAGAAGATGCTTCTTCACATCATTGCTCCTGGAACCCACGGCACGAATTCATAATCGCCGACGTCTTCGAGCTCCGACGCGGTCCGCCGCCCGCTTGCGATGTTCAGCATGGCTTTGAAAATCTCCTCCCCAAGTTCCTCGAGGCTCGCCGTGCCCTCGAGCAGGCGGCCGCAATCGATGTCGATGTCATCGGCCATCTCGCGCGCGAGTTCGCTGTTCGAGGCGAGCTTCAGCGTCGGTGTGGGCTTCGAGCCGAACACGGAGCCACGGCCGGTGGTGAATGCGATGAGATTGGCACCGGCGGCGATCTGCCCGGTGGCGGAACAGGGATCGTATCCTGGCGAATCCATGAAGATGAAGCCTCGCTCACTGGTCTTCGCGGCATAGTCGATCACGGCAGTGAGCGGCGACGAGCCGGCCTTTGCGACGGCGCCGAGCGACTTCTCGAGAATGGTCGTGATCCCGCCCTCGATGTTGCCGGGCGATGGATTGTTGTTGAGGTCGGCTCCGTTGGCGGCAGCATATTCCTCCCACCATTCGAGCTTTTGGATAAGTGCACTTGCAACGTCGCTGCTGGAAGCTCTTGCAAGCAGCAGATTCTCGGCACCGAAAATCTCCGGCGTTTCGGAGAGGATCACCGTTCCGCCAGCTTCGACAAGACGATCCGAAGCAAGGCCCAGCGCGGGGTTGGAGGAAAGCGCGGAATAGCCATCCGACCCGCCGCATTGAAGTCCGACGATGAGGTGCTCGGCCGAGACTCGGTTACGCCTAGCGCGATCTGCGGCCGGAAGCATCGCTTCGATCGCTGCAACGCCGGCATCGATCGCGGCGCGGGTCCCGCCCGCGTCCTGGATCGTGAGGGTTTTGATCTTGGCGTCGAGATCGAGTTCCGAGATCTGGTTGACCTCACATCCGAGGCCAACCACGAGGACGCCTCCAAAGTTGGGATGGACGGCATAGCCCTCGATTGTGCGGCGAAGATTGTCGATGCCCCGTCCATGGTGCGCCATGCCGCAGCCGGATGTGTGCGAGAAGGCGACCACGCCGTCGACATTCGGGTAATTTAGAAGCCGGTCCCCGCTAAAATGATCGGCGATCCGTCGAGCGACGGTCGCGGAGCAGTTCACCGACGTAAGGACGGCGATATAATTGCGTGTGCCAACCCTTCCGTCGGCACGAATATATCCGTCGAACCAGGCTTCAGCCCGTGGCTTGGTTGTGCCTGCTCCCCGGGCAACCGCGCGATCAGCGCGGCCAGCAAAAGCGACATTATGGACATGGACATGATCGCCCGCGGCGATTGGCGAACTCGCCTCGCCGATCACCTGGCCGAACTTGAGGATCCCGACGCCCTGAGGGATGTCCCTCAAGGCAATCTTGTGGCCGGCGGGAATGTCCGTCCGTGCAACTGCTCCGCCAGGGAGCGCCGTCCCGGCGGCAATTGCGACAAGTGCAACTGCGACATTGTCTTCGTTCGAGATCCTAAGGAGCCGCGTGTCGCTCATGCGGCTTGCCGTTCCCGAACAAGGACTGCGATATGCCTCAACCATTCCTCGGGTGAGCGAATGAGCCCATCAAGGTGCGCAGTGAGCGCTTCGCTGACGGAAGGATTTCGCCCGAGGTCGCCGAAGATTGGAGTGACCGAGAGCATTCCTGTTACGAGTGTCGAAGGATCCGAGCCGGAGCGGTTCGCGATACCGGCCAGC
>DATMHD010000209.1:0-3337 GCA_035555075.1 Sphingomicrobium sp.
TCATCGATCTTGTCGCGGGGTCCGGTTGCGTCAGGCCAGTCGAACCCCACGCGTGCCGCACGGCGCTGCAGCTTCGCGGCCCGCTCGAGTGCCGGCAGTGCAAGCGCGACGCCGGCAAGAGCGCTCTTGTCGGGGTTCGCGGCGCGTTCCTCGGCCTTGATCATTTCCCACAGGTGATGACCGCCATGTTCGGCATCGCCGAAGATGTGCGGATGGCGGCGTTCCATCTTGTCGCAGATGCGCGCAAGAACATCCTCGAGCGTGAATGCACCGGGTTCCTCGGCCATTTGCGCGTGGAAGACGACCTGAAGCTGAAGATCGCCGAGCTCGTCGGCAAGAGCGTCCATGTCCTTGCGTGCGATGGCGTCGGCGACCTCATAGGCTTCCTCGATCGTGTAGGGTGCGATCGTCTCGAACGTCTGGACGGTGTCCCATTCGCAGCCGCTTGCGGGATCCCGGAGCCGGCGCATGATCTCACGAAGGCGTTCAAGCGGCACGAGGGCCCCCTTGCTCTCTGATATCCAAAAGTATGATAATATGCATTATGTAAAGTTTACCATAGGTCAGGATACCAGAACCAGCCATCGTCCCTCGACTCCCCAGCGGCTGAGTGACGACAGGTAGTTCATTCCAAGGACGTTGAGGTCGTCATTCTCGGCAATCTCGAGCCCGACGTCCTGCCTCCTGATCGTTCCGATCGTCAGTTCCTGCGCACGGCCGCTTGCGACACGAACAATTCCGTTCCCGGTCCGGACAAAGAGATCCCGGCCTTGTGAGACACTGACACCTGCACGGCGGGCCGTCTTGCGGTCGATCGTCGTCGTCGTCGCGCCGCTGTCGACGAGGAATTTGACGTCATGGCCATTGAGCTTCGCATCGACCCAGAAATGGCCGTCAATTGCCATTGGGATGCGCGTCTCCCGACCCTGGCTCACCGGCGTTCCGACGGCTTCCGCCCGGAGGCGCTGTGCAACCCAGCCAAGATTGTCGCGGAATGTGAAGAGGACGAAGCCCGCAGCAAAGATCGCAATCCAGGCAAGCGCCATCGTGAACAGCTTTGCCGCGGGTTCGCGTCTGGTCATCAGCGCTCCAAGGACGAGCATCACTGCCATGAGGAGATAGAGACCGCCGAGCATGAGGTCGTTGCTCACGAGCCGAATTCGAGCCCGTCATGGGCCGGCGCGGCCCAGTCGGGCAGTTCAGCTTTCAATGAGCCGTAATCGAGGCTGTTGCCCATGTGCACGAGATAGAGCTGGCCCACTTGCAGATCCTTTGCAGCGCTAAGGACTGCGTCAAGATGCATGTGGGTGGGATGCGGCGTTCGCGTAAGGCAATCTGCAATCCACACGTCGACGCCTTGATAAAGTTCCATCATGTCATCGGTTAAACCACTGAAATCGATAGCATAGCCCACCGAGTATCCAGGCTCGTCGAACCGCAGGCCAAGCGACATTGCGCCGCCGTGTGGCTGATCGACGAACCTTATTCGACACGTTCCGAATTCGAGAGCTTCGCCAATCTCACGCCGCTCGAGGATTGGGCGGTAGAAATCGGATCGATGGAATGCGTAGGAAAAGCGCAGCTCGAGTTCGTCGAGGACCTCTCGACGCGCGTAAAGCGGGACCGGACCGCCAATTGCCTGCGAAACCGGCCGAAGCTCATCGATCCCGTGGCAATGGTCTCCATGCGCGTGCGTCACCACGACGCACGCTAAATCCGCGATCCTCGCAGCGAGGAGTTGCTGGCGAAGGTCCGGTCCACAATCGACGAGCAGGCGCTCGCCTCCGCTCTCGACCAGGAGCGATGTCCGCAGACGTGAATTACGCGGCTCGCCCGGATCGCAGCTCCCCCAGTCGTTTCCGATCTTGGGTACGCCGGTCGACGTGCCGCATCCGAGAATCCTTACTTTCACGCGGCCTTTTCGAACAATCTGAAGAAATTGGCGGTGGTTGCTTGCGCAAGATCTTCGGCGGCATCCCCCCTCAGCTCGGCAACGAAGTTTGCAGTGTCGGCAACAAATGCCGGTTCGCACTTCTGCCCACGATGCGGCACCGGGGCTAGAAATGGAGAGTCGGTTTCAACCAGCATCTGGTCCGCAGGCAGCCACTTCGCAGTCGCTTGCAGATCCTGCGCATTCTTGAAGGTGACGATCCCTGAAAGGGAGACATAGAAACCAAGGTCGAGGCCTGTTCGCGCAAGCTCTGCCGACCCGGTGAAGCAGTGAAGAACCCCGGTCACGCCCCCTTCCCTCACTGCCCTGGAGAGGATCTCGGCCGTGTCCTGTTCCGCTTCCCTGGTATGGACGACGAGCGGCAGTCCAGTTTGGCGGGAGGCTTCGATGTGTGCCTCGAAACGGTCCCGCTGGGCGGCTCGATCGGACTTGTCGTAGAAATAATCGAGGCCGCACTCGCCAATTGCGATCACGCGCGGATGCTCGGCGGCTTTTGCGAGCGCTGACGCACCAAGATCCGGATGATTGTCGGCTTCATGCGGGTGAACTCCGACACTTGCCCATACGTCCGGCTCGCGCTCTGCGACCGCGATCACGTCGCCCCACTCGCGCTGCCGCGTCGAGATGTTGAGGAACCCCGCCACTCCGCGCTTTCTGGCGCTCTCCAGCACCTCGCTCTGTCGTTCGGCCAATCCCTCGTAATTGAGGTGGCAATGGCTGTCGATCAGCCTCATGCCGCCGTCTCCTCTTCCTGCGGCAGTTCGAGGCGCGGGAAGATGGGGCTCGGAGCGGCAAGGACAAATCCGCTTTTCGCAAGCCCAGCGTACCATGAGCCCTCATCGAGGGCGGCCCGGTCGCGAGCATTGCTGCCGATGCCCATGGCATCGAGCAGCCGATCTGCGGACGAAGGCACGATCGGGCGGATTGCAATCGCGAGATCCCGGATGCACTGGAACAGAGTCGCAAGTACCACCTTCATCCGCTCAGGATCGGTCTTGCGAAGCGCCCATGGCGCCATCCGGTCCACGTACTGATTGCAACGGAAGACGGCGGAGATCCACGCTTCGATCCCTTGCGAGAAGGCGAACCTGTCGAACTCGAGCGGAACCTGCGTACGCGCAGCCTCGGAAATCGAGCTCAACAGCTCGAGATCTTCTTCATTTGGCTCGACCACCGGAAGGATGCCGTCCAAATTCTTGACGATCATGGAGAGCGTGCGCTGGGCAAGGTTGCCGAAGCTGTTTGCAAGCTCGGCATTGGCGCGGTTGACGATCGCCTCCGCGCTGTAGCTCCCGTCCTGTCCGAACGTGACCTCACGCAGGAGGAAATAGCGCAGAGCGTCGACGCCAAAGCGTTCGGCGAGCACCATTGGATCGACGACATTTC
>DATMHD010000210.1:0-8447 GCA_035555075.1 Sphingomicrobium sp.
ATGGCATCACCCTTTCCCGTCGTCCGTTGGCCCAAGGAGGGATGGTCCATGCGACAGTTTTCCGCGATCTCAACGACAATGGCGTCCTCGATCCCGGCGAGCCGCTGGAGAAGGGCGCCCTCATCACTGCCGGTAACACCCAGGCCGAACGCAAGACCGATTCCAAGGGTTCGGTGACGATCGGGGGCCTCACCGCCTATATGCCAGTGCCCGTCGGCATTGATGCGACGAGCCTTCAGGACCCGATGCTGACGCCCAAAAAGGCATTGCAGGTTGTTGTTCCGCGTCCGGGAGTTCCTGCCGATGTGCAGATTGCGCTCGTCGGTGGCGGCTCCGTCGAAGGATCGCTCATGAAAAGCGGCGAACTCGGCTTGGAGGGCGTCGATCTTGAGCTCGTCGATGCGTCCGGCAAGGCGGTTGCAACCGCACGAACCGATTTCGACGGCTTCTTCCTGTTCGAACGGGTAGCCTACGGTCGCTATTCGTTGCGCGTTGCAGCAGATTCGGCGGCGGCAGCCAAGCTCGTTGCCACCCTGGGAGTAACCCTGGAAGTCACGTCAGATCATCCCGTCGTGCGGCTCGGCTCTCTCCAGCCCGGACCGCAGCCGAACATCGCCGCGAACGTTGCTACGGGCCGCGCTCGTGGCGGTCTGAAATAGATGGGCGCGGTCCGCGGTGGGGCGGGCGACCCTCAATGAAGCGATCTCAAGTGATGGTGCGGTCGAGAAGACTCGAACTTCCACGGCCTTTCGGCCACAGCGACCTCAACGCTGCGCGTCTACCAGTTCCGCCACGACCGCACGTCATGAAATGATCCGGCCTGAAGAGCGGCCGGCACTGGCAAGGCGCGGCCCCTAGCAAAGGCTAAACAGGGGCGCAATGGCGTCGAACGATCGAGAGTTCGCTCCACAATGGCACAATTCCTAAAGCGTCATTTACCATTCCGCCCGCACGGCGTTAGCGATCATGTCCATGATGCTTCTCGCCGCCTTCGCAGCAATCGCCCAGCCAGGCTCGCAAGCGCCTGCTGCCGCGACGCAGGCGACGGCGACAATCCGCGTGATCGCGGCTGTGCGGCTGAAGCTCGATGCATTGGAAAACACCGGCGCACCGCGTGCCCACCGGGTGCTGATCAGGGCTGCCGATGGCTCATCTCAGCCCGCAAGGCTGATCGAATTCCAGTGATTTAGCCGCTTCGGCCCGCGGCCCGACCAAGAGTGATCGTCAGTTCCTCACCACCCGGGGGAACGCTCACTTCGGCGCTGTTGAAGCTCGCGCTCGCGCCCGCAGCAAGCGAGGGAGCAGGTGGCTGGATCGTCCAGCTATACACGATTTGGCCGCTCTTGTTCTTGAGCTGTGCTTGAATGGGGGGAACGATCTGCTCCTTGGGCGACGGATTGATGACGCGGCCGGTGAGCGTCAGTAGATCGTTGCCGCTCTCGAGATGCTGTCGGTCCATGTGCGTGGTCACGAGCTGCAAGGGGGTGGCGTCGGTGGCGGCAAGACCAAGTCGAGCCTTGAGGTTCGCAGGCGCCAGAAACCAGAACAAGGCCGCAAGGATGATGACGGCCAAGACCAGGATGACGATTGTCGAAACGGGTCCGCGGCGCCGGGGCGCGACTTCATCTGCAGCGAACGGACTGAACGTGTCCGGCGCTGCTTCAGGTTCGGGCGGCTCCTTCCAGTCCTCGCTTGCGACCGGTGCAGCCTCGGCCTCCGGCCCGTCCACAGAGCCATCGCCGGCGACTTCGTCGGCCGTTTGAGGCGGAATCCTTGATTGCGCCTCCGATTCGGGAGCGGGAGCTCTCGCCAGAGCTTCCTCGTACGCACGTTCCTCGGCTTCCGGCCCGCTTCGGGGCTCGATCAGAGTCGCCCCGGCAAGGGATTCATCTTCATCCGGCGTTGCCTCGGACCGCTCACGCATGGTGTCGTGATCAGCGCCAACGGCCTTTTCCGCCTCGCTTGGAACAGGTGCCGGTGCTTCCTCGGCAGCTTCGGCGGCTGGCGGGTCTTGGTGCCAACTGTGCTTGCATGCGGCGCAGCGCACCTGACGGCCTTCCGGCGGGACGGCGCCATCCTTCACCACATATTGCGTGCCGCAATTCGGGCAGGTGAGGATCATCTGTACAAAAGCCCTCTTCCGAGACGGTGAGCGAACGGTAAACAGGAATGAGTGGGGCTTGGCAAGTTTGAGCGGCTTGCCAGCCAAGGTTAGTAAACGCACGGGGGAGGTTCGTGGCAGCAGTTGCCGAATTCGACAGCGTCGGCCTGCGTTATGGAACGGGCGCGGAGGTGCTGCGCGACCTTGATTTCAGGCTGCGCACGGGCTCCTTTTACTTCCTGACCGGGCCTTCAGGTGCCGGAAAGACCTCGCTACTTAAGCTTCTCTACCTTGCCCAGCGACCGACCCGGGGGCGCATCAAGCTGTTCGGGGAAGAGCTGACCGAAGCCCCACGCGAGACCTTTCCGCCGTTCCGCCGGAGAATCGGGGTCGTGTTCCAGGATTTCCGCCTGATCCGGCATCTTTCCGCGTTCGACAATGTCGCACTCCCGCTGCGCGTTTCCGGGGCCAGCGAGGAAGACATTGAAGGGCCAGTGCGCGAAATGCTCGCCTGGGTCGGGCTCGCCGACCGCGCAAGCGCCCGGCCACCGACCCTCTCGGGCGGCGAGCAGCAGCGGGTCGCAATTGCGCGTGCCGTGATCAACCGGCCCGAGCTCCTCGTTGCCGACGAGCCGACGGGCAACGTCGATTCGGAGATGGCCAATCGCCTCATGGGATTGTTCACAGCGCTCAATCGCCTTGGGACAACAGTAGTTGTGGCGACGCACGACATGACGCTCGTTGCTGCAACCCCCGGAGCACAATTGATCCGTCTAGAAAATGGCACTCTCGTGGATCCATCGGGCTCGATCAGAAATCCGCGCTCGAGGGATGCCAGTTGATGCTCGACTGGCTCTTCGTCACGCCCGCCGAGCGGCGTCTCCTCGGAACAGCGAGGCTCGGCGGGCCCACACCATGGGTGATCGCCATCATGAGCTTCTCGATCATGCTCATCGCCGCCTCGGGTCTCGCGCTTGCCAATACAGCCTCGGTGCTTAGCGGCGCGATTCAGGCGAGATATGCGGTAGAGGTTCCAGCGGGAGCAGCGAGCCTCGATGCGATTGTGAGAGTGATTCGCTCCGCACCGGGCGTCGTTTCCGCGCAGGCGGTCCCTGAGCGCGAAATGCGAGCGACATTGGCGAAATGGCTGGGGCCAGAAGCCCAGAGCGATGATTTGCCAGTCCCCGCCCTCATCAACTTCGAGTCTTCCGGGGGAGCGAGCCTGCCGATTATCCAGAAGCGTATCCAGGAGCTCGCGCCAGGCGCACGAATTGTCGCTCATCGCGACAGCGTTGCGCCGCTCTTACGTTCGCTGAGCGTCCTGCAGGTCGTGGCGTTCGGGCTCGTCTTGCTGCTGAGCGCTGCCGCCGCCGCCGCAGTTGTGCTTGCGGCCCGCGGCGCACTCGACACGCACAGGTTCACGATCGAGGTCATGCACGGGATTGGGGCAACCGACCTCCAGGTCACGCATCTTTTCCAGCGCAAGATCCTGATTGATGCATTCATCGGAAGCGTCACCGGTGGCATTGCCGCGGCGGGCGTACTTCTGCTGCTCGCCGGCGGGGCAGCTTTCGCGGGCGAGCTTACCGGCGGAGCAACGCTTGGCATCGTCGATTTCATCATCCTTGCCTTGCTTCCGGTCGCCCTCACCCTCCTTGCGACATGGGTTGCCCGGATCGCGGTACTGAGAGCGCTCAGCGAGGCTTTATGATCAGCCGTCTCGCATCGTTACTGCTTCTCATCTACGCTCTCTGCTTCGTGCTTTTCGCATTCACGCTCGGCAAACCGGCGCCAGCCGATGCTCCTGCAAGCGACGCAGCGGTCGTTCTAACTGGCGGTCCGGGCCGCATCGAGCATGCGGTCGATGTGCTGAAGGCAAAAAAGGCCAAGCGGCTGCTTGTTGCCGGCGTCGACCCATCGGTCACCAAGCCCGATCTTGCGCGCCGGATTGCAGGAAGTGGCAAGTGGCTCGCCTGCTGCATCGATCTTGGTAGCGAGTCCGTCGATACGCGCTCCAACGCCGAGGAGGCGGGACGGTGGCTGGCGAAGCATGATTACCGCTCCGTGCGGCTCATCACGAGTGACTGGCACATGCGCCGCGCCCGTTACGAGTTCGAGAAGGTCCTCGGCAGTAAATATGTGCTGACGAGCGATGCCGTCCGCACAGAGCCGAGCTTCCTCACCCTATTCGGCGAGTACAGTAAATATGTCCTGCGTCGCCTTGCGGTGTGGGCAGACCTCTGATGTCGCTTATCCGATCGCTGGCCTACGCCGCGATTTTCTACCCCGGAACCGTCCTTTGGGTCCTTGCCGGCATAGTTTCCCTCGCCCTCGGACGCCGGGCCACGCTTTCAATTGTCCTTGGCTGGGTCGAGTTTCACCACTGGCTGACGAAGCATGTGCTTCGCATCGAGACTCGGGTCGAACGCCAACTTCGCTCCGGACCGCATCTCGTCGCCGTCAAGCACCAGTCGATGTACGAGACCCTGGAAATGGTGCGGATCTCGCATCTTCCCGCCATTGTCATGAAGCGGGAACTTGCCGACATTCCGCTTTTTGGTACCCTTACGCGACGTTATGGCGTCATCCCTGTTGAGCGAACCGCTGGCTCGAAGGCGCTTCGCCAGATGGTCGCTGCCGGGAAGGAAGCAGCCGATGCCGGCCGCTCGGTAATCATCTTCCCGGAAGGAACCCGCGTTCGCGTCGGCGAATCGCCGCCGCTACGGCCGGGATTTACCGGGCTCTATCGCGCGCTCGACCTGCCAGTCGTGCCGATCGCCCTCGACAGTGGACGGATTTGGGGCCGGGGCTTTATCCACGAGCCCGGGATCGTGACGATGAGAATTGGAAAGACCATTCCAACCGGGCTCAACCGCACAGAGATCGAAGCCCGCGTTCACCGCGCGATCAACGATCTTGAGCTAGCTTCTGAGGCGCGCCCCTGATTTTTCGGCAGCGGCCACGATCCGCTGGGAGATTTCCGCAATCTGTTCGTCGGTGAAGCTTTTGTCTGTCGGCTGAAGCGTCACCTCGAACGCCAGTGAGAGCCCGTCCGCTGCCTCGAACCGATCGAACAGGCGAACCGAGCGGATCACCGCCTTGTCGGCGCCCCGGATGGTCCGGAGGAGATTGTCGGCGGGGAGCTCGGCCGGAACGATGAACGCGAAGTCCCGAGTGACGGCCTGGAGCGCCGGCGGTGAATAGGCAGCGCGCGCGTGCCCGCCGGAGCGCGGGACCGGGATGGCATCGAAGTAGATTTCCGCTGCTACTGCTCCTGGTGGGGCACTGATCCGCTTGGCCAGGGTCGGGTGGAGTTCACCGAAGGCTGCGAGCGTGACCTTGGGCCCGAGGGACAGTCTTGCCGATCGCCCGGGGTGCCATGTCGGACCCGCGTCCGGAATGACCTGAAGGCTCGTCACCGGTGCTCCAGCGGCGTCCAGCAGCGCAACGACCTCGGCCTTCGCGTCGAACGCGTCGAAGGTTTGCGCCTTGCCCGAATGCCAGTTGCGCTGCTGCCGTTCGCCCGCGAGCAGCAGACCAAGTGTCGGATGCTCCTTGTCGCTAAGATAGCGGCGACCGATCTCGAACAGGCGCACCGACGAGGCGCCGCGGTCAAGATTGCCTCGCGCCGCAGCGATGAGCCCCGGCAATAGCGAGGGCCTCATCACTTTCAGTTCCTCACTGATCGGATTCGCGAGCGTCCACTCACCGCCTCCGAAGGCATTCGCCTCCGCCTCGGAAATGAAGCTCCACGTGACTGCTTCATCCAGCCCCCGGGCGGCAGCGGTGCGGCGAACCCGCCGCTCGAGGAGCTGGGCCGGAGTGGCGGTTGGCTTCGCAACTCCGGGAGGTCTCGCAAGGGGCGTCGCCGGTACCGCGTCGTAACCGATAATCCTCGCGACTTCCTCCACGAGGTCCGCTGCGCCTTCCACGTCACGCCGCCAGGTCGGGACAGTCACCCTCGTTCCGCGCACTTTGAAACCGAGGCTCTCGAGGATCTCGCGTTGACGCTCCTCAGGCACTACGATCCCGGCAAGGCCTCTTGTGCGCCCAAAATCAAAGTCGATCGTACGCTCTTCAACGGGCGCCTCGCCGATACGGAGCGCTGCCGACGGCTGCCCGCCGCAGATGTCGAGGATCAGGCCGCTAAGGATCGCAAGGCCGTCATCGAGGAACGCCGGGTCGACACCCCGCTCGAACCGGCTCCGCGCATCGCTTGTGAGCCCCAGCGCCTGTCCGGTGCGGGCAATATGGTCGGGGGTGAAATAGGCGACTTCCAGCATCACGTCGGCCGTGGCGGCGCTGACGCCGGAATCCTCTCCGCCCATGATCCCGCCGATGTCGTGGACCTGCTTCTCGTCAGCGATCACCGTCATGAAGGGTTGGAGCGAATATTCCTTCTCGTTGAGAGCGAGGACTTTTTCGCCCTGCCTTGCTGCTCGAGCAGTGAGGCCGCCACTCAGCTTGGCGATGTCATAGGCATGAGCCGGACGGCCGTGATCGAGCATCAGATAGTTCGTGATGTCGACCAGCGCGGAGATCGGCCGCTGTCCGGCCGACTTGAGGCGTCGCTGCATCCACTCCGGCGAAGGGCCATTTTTGACGCCCCTGATCGAACGGCCGAAAAAGGCAGGGCAACCGGCCACATCCTCGATCCGGATCGGGACCGGACAGGGCTCGGAGCCCTCGATTTGCGGCACGGCGAGTGCTTTGAGCTTCCCGGCGCCTGCTGCGGCCAGATCCCGCGCGATCCCCCTCACGCCCATCGCGTCCTGGCGGTTGGGCGTGACATTCACGTCGAAGACCGGATCGTCGAGTCCCGCGTAGCTCGTGAACGCGGAACCTACGGGAGCATCGGCGGGCAACTCGATGATCCCACTGTGATCGTCGCCCAGCTCGAGCTCGCGCGATGAACACATCATGCCCCGGCTTTCGACGCCGCGGATAGCTGCGACCTTGAGGGTCGTGTCGATCCCCGGGACATAGGCCCCCGGGGGGCCGAACACGCCGATCATCCCTGCACGCGCGTTGGGGGCGCCACATACGACCTGGATCTGTTCGCCGCTCCCGGCATCGACCTTCAACACCTGAAGCTTGTCTGCCTGCGGATGCTTGTCCGCAGTCACCACCTTCGCCACGCGGAAAGGCGCGAGGGCTGCGGCCGGGTTCGAGATTCCCTCGACCTCGAGTCCGATCGCGGTCAGTTTGTCCGCGATCGCATCGGCCGAGCAATCAGTGTCGAGATGCTCCTTGAGCCAGCTCAGAGAGAATTTCATGCGCCGACTCCGCCCGAGATCGTCGGCACGTCCAGTGCACGAAAGCCGTAATGCTTGAGCCAGCGGATATCGCCGTCGAAAAACGCCCGGAGATCATCCATCCCGTATTTCAGCATCGCCAGGCGGTCGATGCCGCAGCCGAAGGCGAAGCCCTGCCATTCGTCCGGATCGAGTCCGCAATTGGCGATGACACGAGGATGAACCATTCCGCTACCCAGGATTTCCATCCAGCCCTCGCTACCTCCGACGACACGACGGCCCTTCTCGATCGACCAGCCCACGTCGAGCTCCGCAGACGGCTCGGTGAACGGAAAATAGGAGGGCCGAAACCGCATCACGATATCGTCACGTTCGAAGAAAGCTTTGACGAACGCCTCGAGCGTCCATTTGAGATGTCCAAGCGTGATGCCCTTGTCGATGACGAAGCCTTCGACCTGGTGGAACATTGGCGTGTGGGTTGCATCGCTATCGGAACGGTACACCCGGCCAGGCGCAATGACATAGATTGGTGCCCCGCGGCTTTCGCCGGCGCGGATCTGGACGGGCGAGGTGTGGGTGCGCAGGACACAGGGCTCTTCGCCCTCTTCCTGCGGTTCCAGGTAGAAGGTGTCCTGCATCGCTCTGGCGGGATGGTTTTCCGGCATGTTGAGCGCGGTGAAATTGTACCATTGGGTCTCGATCTCCGGTCCCTCCGCGACCGAAAAGCCAAGATCCGCAAATATCTCCGCAAGCTCGTCCATCACCTGGCTGACCGGGTGGACCGTTCCGGAGATGCCTTCCGGAGCCGGCAGCGATAGATCAACTCGCTCGGTCGAAAGCTTGCGCTCGAGCTGCGCATGTTCGAGCGCCGCCTTCCGGCTGGCGATTGCATCACTCACCTGTTCGCGAAGGGCGTGGATCTTCGGCGCCTCGGCCGAGCGCTGGCCGGGATCCATTGAACCCAGCGATTTGAGCTTGGCGGTAATCTCGCCGGACTTGCCAAGGAGCGCAACACGCACAGAGTCGAGCTCCTGAAGGTCGGCGGCGGCGGCAATGCGGTCGAGGAGAGCGTCGGACATGGTCCCGGCCTC
>DATMHD010000211.1:0-3728 GCA_035555075.1 Sphingomicrobium sp.
CCAACCGCACCTCCCCAGCCGCCGAAATGCCCGAGAAGTCCGCCGATCGCGGCTCCCGCACCGCCACCTCCGCTATTCTTGTTGGTGCTGACGATGTCGGGCTGAAGGAAGTAATCCGGAGCTTTGACCTGGCCTGCTCCCATCCGGCTGCCGCGCTGCAGCTCACCCTGATCGGCAAGCGCACGTTCCATCGATCGGCTCTGCATGGCCCGGTCGCGGTTGACCATGGTGAAGCAGCCCGATTGCTGCACGAAGACTTTGATGATTGCCTCGGGGCTGCCAAGATTGAGCTCGCGCCACCACTCCTTATCGGGCGGAACGAGCGCCAGGGTCCCGATGCGATGCGTGCAAACCGGGATCTGCGCTTCGCCGCGCTCCTGATCCTTGCGGCCCGAGCTCGGGTCCGCGAACGCGGCCGTCGAAATGCACGCCAGTGCCGCACCGGCCAACAAAACCATCTTGGTCATCGAAAAGCCCCCTTTTTAATGATCGTCCGCGTTTAACAGGGATTTACCCGAGTCGGAAGGCGGCGTTTGCGGCTGTTACGAGGAAACCCGGGGCTTGCTGACAGGGTGGCACAGCCCTGCTAGCGCCGCCCGCAAATGCAGAAAATCGATCGCATCCGGAATTTCTCGATCATAGCCCATATCGATCATGGGAAGTCGACCCTTGCCGACCGTCTGATCCAGGCGACGGGCGGGCTCAGCGCGCGCGAGATGACGAGCCAGGTCCTCGACAACATGGATATCGAGCGAGAGCGCGGGATCACCATCAAGGCCCAGACGGTGCGGCTCGAATGGCAAGGTTATGAGCTCAACCTCATGGACACGCCGGGACACGTGGACTTCGCATATGAAGTCTCGCGCAGCCTTGCAGCCTGCGAGGGCGCGCTCCTGGTCGTCGACGCCGCGCAGGGCGTCGAGGCCCAGACCCTTGCGAATGTCTACCAGTCGATCGAGCATGACCACGAGATCGTTCCGGTCATCAACAAGATCGATCTACCCGCCGCGGACCCCGAGGGGGTACGCCAGGAGATCGAGGAGATAATCGGGGTTGATGCGTCCGACGCGGTCCTTGCGAGCGCGAAGACCGGGATTGGCATCGAGGACGTGCTGAATGCCATTGTCGCAAAGATCCCGCCGCCAAAAGGGGATCCAAATGCCCCGCTCAAGGCGATGCTCGTCGACAGTTGGTACGACCCCTATCTCGGGGTCGTCATCCTGGTCCGGGTCATCGATGGCTGCCTGAAGAAAGGCGCGCAGATCAAGTTCATGCAGGCCGGTACCACGCACCTCGTCGATCGCGTCGGGGTCTTCCGACCCAAGATCGAGCACCTTGGCGAACTTGGCCCGGGCGAAATCGGCTTCATCACGGCCCAGATCAAGGAAGTGGCCGAGACTCGGGTCGGCGACACCATTACGGACGCCAAGAAGCCTGCCGCGGAACCCCTCGCCGGGTTCAAGGAAGTCCAGCCCGTCGTCTTCTGCGGGCTGTTCCCCGTCGACGCGAATGATTTCGAGAAGCTTCGGGACAGCCTGTACAAGCTGCGGCTGAACGATGCCTCCTTCAGCTTCGAAATGGAAACGAGCGCGGCTCTCGGCTTTGGCTTCCGCTGCGGATTCTTGGGGCTTCTCCATCTCGAGATCATCCAGGAGAGGCTGACCCGCGAATACGATCTCGACCTCATCACGACCGCCCCGAGCGTCGTCTACCAGGTCCGCCTGCGTTCAGGAGAAGTCCTCGAGATCCACAATCCCGCCGACTGGCCGGACCCCAGCCTCATCGAAGCGGTCGAGGAGCCCTGGATCGATGCCACGATCTACGTTCCGGATTCCTACCTCGGGGCGGTCCTCAAGCTTTGCCAGGACCGCCGGGGGATCCAGAAGGACCTCACCTACGTCGGGACAGGCACCCACGCCCGTGCCATGCTTCGCTACGAGCTCCCGCTCAATGAGGTGGTGTTCGACTTCTACGATCGGCTGAAATCGATCAGCCGAGGCTATGCAAGCTTCGACTATCATCAGGTCGGCCACCGCGAGGGTGATCTCGTCAAGATGAGCATTCTCGTGAATGGCGAGGCAGTGGATGCCCTCTCCATGATCGTGCACCGTGCCAATTCGGAAGCCCGCGGTCGCGGCATGTGCGAGCGGCTCAAGGACCTCATTCCGCGGCATCTGTTCAAGATCCCGATCCAGGCCGCCATTGGCGGGAAGATTATTGCGCGGGAGACCATTGCAGCTCTGCGCAAGGACGTGACTGCAAAATGCTACGGCGGCGACGCGACACGGAAGCGGAAGCTCCTGGAAAAGCAGAAGGAAGGGAAGAAGAGGATGCGGGAATACGGGTCCGTATCCATCCCGCAGGAGGCGTTCATCGCAGCACTCAGGATGGGTGAAGAATGAACCGATGAGAGTGGGCCGCGAGCGCTCATCCAAAGCCGCTGCAATACTGGTCCCCCGGCTCCACAGGCCGCCAGCCCGGGACCGAAGATTCGACTCGATCATGAACTCATGTTAATGAATCGGCCGAGGTCGAAGCTCTCGCTCATCTTCTGATGAACTGATCGTGGGTCTCGCCCAAAGCGGCTCGGCAGCGGGGCAACCTGCCGGGCCGCTTATCATTTTGGCGCAGCGCGAGTGCTGCGGCACCATCGAGGAAACAAGTTCGTAAGGCAGGCGGAACGCTCGCCGCCCGGATGAAGCCCTTGGCGCGTCTTCTCGAACGTCCACCGACATGCAGGCGCTAAGTCCTGGGGGTCTCCATGATCTCCGTGAGGACGCCGCCCATGTCCTTCGGATGGACGAAAAAAACGCGGGTCCCGTGCGCCCCGATTCGAGGTTCGCCAAGAACGCGCGCGCCCTTGGCCTCGAATTCGGTCTTCGCTGCGTCGATGTCCGGGACCTCGAAGCAGACGTGGTGCTGGCCTCCAAGCGGGTTCTTCTCGAGGAACTTTCTAATCGGCGAAGTGTCTCCCAGCGGTTCGATCAGCTCGATCTGGCTGTTGGGAGTGTCGACGAAGCACACGCGAACGCCTTGCGCGGGAAGGTCGAAAGGCGGTCCGTGCGGCTCCGCGCCGAACATGGTGCGGTAGAGTTCGAGGCTCCGGTCGATCGAGAGCGTCGCGACTCCGACGTGGTTCAGGCGACCAAGGTTCATTGTTCGATTGTCACTTCCGTATTCACTGAGTTCGCGATGAAACAATCTTCGTGGGAGCGGTGATGGAGGTGCGCCATTTCGGCAGCACTCGGCTGCCCGTCGCCGCTCCACGCGACCTTGGGACGAAGCGTGACCCTCGTCACTGCGATCTTCCCGTCGGAACGCTTTTCCATGATGCCGACGGCGTCATCGTCATAGGTGTCGACCACGAAGCCGTCGCGCCGAGCATAGTCGATAAAGAAGAGCATGTGACAGGAGGAAATGGCGGCAATGAAGGCCTCCTCCGGATCGACGGCAGCCTCGTTCGCAGTTCCAGGCGGGACATTGTCGGGACTTGCGCTCGCTGGAACGACCGCTCCGCCGTCGAATGTCCATTCGTGCGCGCGGCTGTAGCGTCCGCTGGCAAAGAGATCCTTGGCGCCCCGGCACCACCGAACGGTCGCTTTGTAGCTGCTCAACGCCCGGTCCATGAGATGGTCGCCGCGGGCATCACCTGGAGCATGCGGGGCGTGGGAGCGAGGTCAGGTCTCACAGCGGAATATTATCGTGCTTCTTCCACGGATTTTCGAGCT
>DATMHD010000212.1:0-8265 GCA_035555075.1 Sphingomicrobium sp.
ATCGAATGATAATCATCGCCACCGGGGCTTCCACGGAAGATGACGCAGTGCGCGCCTCCCTCGTCGCAGCGGCGCATCGACTGCCCGACCAGATAGACGACGTCGGGGTTCGTAGGATCGACCGTTACCCGGCTTGCATAATAGCTTGCGAAGGCCTTCTCCCCATTGACCTTGCGCCAATGGCCGCCGCCGTCATCGGAGCGCCACAGCCCTCCGTTCGCCTTGGAGTCGATGACTGCATAGATGCGGACGGCACCGTTCTTGCGGGTTGCGGCAAGGCTGATGCGACCAAGGGGACCGGCTGGCCAACCGCCGCCGGCAAGCCTGCGCCAGTGGAGACCCTCGTCGTCGGAGCGCCAGATCCCACTTCCAGGTCCCGATATCTCCGTGAAATAGCTCTGCCAGGGCCACTGCCTCGCGTCCCAGGTCGAGGCATAGAGCGTGCGTGGATTTTGGGGATCGCTGACGACATCGTTGACACCCGTGAAGCCGCCGGGCGCAAGCGGATGGGTCCAGGTCCGGCCGCCGTCGATGGAGCGGTAGATCCCGCGCGCCTCGCTCGCTCCGAAGAAATGTCCGACAGCACCGACGATCACCTTGTTTGGATCGGTCGGACTGACCCAGATGCGACCGATATAGCGTGTGTCCGAGAGCCCGAGATCGGTCCAGGTCGCTCCGCCGTCGAGCGACTTGTAGATGCCGCGGCCGGCCTGGACGTCGTAGCGGGGTTCAGGCTGCCCGCCACCGGCGTAGATGATGTTGGGATTGGAAGGAGCGATCGCTATCGCCCCGATTGCCGAGCTCGAGCCCTGATCGAACAGCGACGTCCATGTCTGTCCCGCATCGTCCGTCCGCCAGATGCCGCCGCCGGACGCGCCGAAGACAAATGTGTTTGGCTTGTCGGGGATGCCCTCGATCATCTCGGCCCAGCCGGCGCGGAACGGCCCGAGCAGTCGCCATTGAAGCCTGGAATAAAGCGAAGGATCAATCGGAGCCGAGTTCGCGGATGTGGCGAAACCGAGTGCGAGGGCTGATGAAAGGAACAAAGCGCGATTGGTTGCCACGGGTGTGCACCTCGACAAAGGCTGACGTCGGGGCCCGACGCTAGGCGGTGAAAAGCGCTGCTGCAATGTGCTCTCGGGAAGTTGCTGCAAGTGGTTCCAATCGCTGCGGAGGCATGCAACAACCACCGGACTGCAGGGGATGCTGATGAGTGGGGACAGCAAGCTCAGCGAAGTGGAATATGACGAGCTTCTGAAGCCGATGGCAAAGGAGCTGAGCGCCATGGCGCGCTGGGTTTCGGAAACCAGCCAGCGCCTGGTGATCGTGTTCGAGGGGCGAGACACCGCCGGCAAGGGTGGTTCGATCGACATGTTCGCGCGGCTCCTGAACCCGCGGCAGTGCAGGGTCGTCGCGCTTCCCTCGCCAAGCGAGCGCGAGCGGTCACAATGGTATTTCCAGCGCTACATCGAGCATCTTCCGGCCGCTGGCGAGATCGTCCTGTTCGACCGCAGCTGGTACAATCGCGCGGGCGTCGAGAAGGTGATGGGCTTCTGCACCGCCGACCAGACCCAGGATTTCCTGAACGCCGCTCCGGAGTTCGAGCGTCATCTCGTCGATGACGGGATGCTCCTCTATAAATACTGGCTGTGCTGCGACCAGGCGGTGCAGGAAGAGCGTTTCGAAAACAGGCTGCACAACCCGATGAAACGATGGAAGCTCTCGCCCATCGATATCAAGGCGCGGGAACATTACGACGATTACACCGAGGCGCGCGAACTGATGCTTGCGGCAACGCACACCGACTTCGCGCCCTGGACCCTGGTGGATTTCAACGACCAGCCGCTTGGCAGGCTGACCCTTCTGCGCGACCTTCTCGACCGTGTGCCCGATACCGAGCTTCCGCTTGCGGATATTGCGTGGCCGCCGCTCGGCCACGAGCCCCTCGAGGAACGCTTTGGCGTGCTGCAGCCGATTGCCAGTTATCCGGTGAGCAAGCACAAGCATGACCACAGGCATGAACATCATCATTAGGGGATTGAGCTGACCGCGCCTTCGGGCGCTTGAACGGGGGGAATGGAATGCGTGCAGGAAAGCTGCTGCTGGAGATCACCGCTTATTATCTGCTCATCGGTCTTGCCGTGTTCCTGGCGCTCAAATTGTGGCCCGAGCTTAGAAACTATCTTCCGATCGGCGGCGTTGAACAGCTGATCACCCAGCCGACCAAGAACCCGCTGCAGGCCGAAGCCGTGCGGGCGGCGCACGTCGTGAATTTCGGGCAGAGTGTCTTCTGGCTGGTTGTCGCGATCATTGCCGCCATCATCGTCTCGCTGCCCGTCAGCTGGGTCTATATGGCCCTGCGCGGCGGCCACGAATATGACCAGTCACTGGTCAATACGATCATCGTCCTTCCGATGGTCGTCACGGGCATCGTGATCATCGTCCAGAATTCGCTTGCGCTCGCTTTCTCGCTTGCTGGAATTGCAGGCGCGGTACGCTTCAGAAATTCGCTCAAGAGCTCGGGGGATGCGCTCTTCATTCTCCTTGCGGTTGGCACCGGCCTTAGCGCCGGCATCGGCGCGATCGAGCTTGCGGCGGTGATCAGCATCGCGTTCAACTATTGTTTCGCCGTCCTTTGGATCACCGAATATGGCGAGCGCGCGGGAATGAAGCGCTTCCTTGCCGATTATGACGGCATCGACGAAGCAGTGGTCGTGGTCGAAAAGACTGCGGCCGTCATCGAGACGAAGAAGACGTCTAGTTGATGCAGCGGTTGAGCACTCGGGCGCTGACCGACTGATCGGTTGCGATATCGGCGAAGAACGGATCGAGGAAGGCGATTGCGCGCTGCTGCGTGCGCTGTTCCAGTCCCGGCGTCGACGTGATCGCGGCAAGGAGCCTTGGACGAGCTTCGCGGAACTCGCGGGCTGCGACAATCGCCTCGGCATTGTGAATGCAATAGCCACGATAGAAGCGCTCGCGGACGCTGCTGAGATGAAGCTCGTCGGGCGGCGTCGCATAGGGAGGATTGACGAACCCCGAGAAATCGAAGTCGTATAGGATCGGGACCGTCATCCCGGGCGCAAGCGGGCCGATGAGCTCTGCATTATGGCAGCAATCATGTCCTTTGGGTCCGGCGCGCATGGACCAGTCATGATTTGCGATCATGTGCTGGAAGAGCGCATATCTCGCGGCATCGGCTGGACTGAGGTCACTCACCGCAATTCGTGCCGGGCCGTGAGTTTCCTTCATCCCGTTGCGTCTCGCGACGTCCTTCAGCTCCTCGAGGAAGAACCCGATCCGCGACGCGATCGGACGATCGTCCGGACCAAGATAGTCAATGTTTGCGAGGCGAACGTTGAAGCTGCGCTGAGTAAGCGCGTTCACCATCCGGTAAGCTGAATATTCAAGCAGCACATATTGCTGGAACGCGGGCGAATTGCGGCAATGGGTGACGAGCTTCAGCCGCTTCTGGCCGGCGAACACGGACGTTGCCGGCGGCGGCGTCGTGAAGGTCACCCGGAGCGGCGGGAAGTCGCAGACGTCCGCGGCCCGGCGCGTGGTGCTCCGAAGCGCGAGCGACACAGGAAGTTTCAGTCCTGAAGGGTCAATGATGGTGCCCGGGACTGGCGGCGGATTGTCCCGATTGCGGGAAATCGTGCTGAATGGAGCCTCGATCGTGAGGTGAATGGGATCGGAACTTGCGAACAGAGGCTGCGGGGCCTGCGCGAGAACCGGCGCTGCGAATGCGAGGATGAACGCGCCGATCCAAGCCTTCATCGGGCCCTCCTTTGCCTCAATGCGGTCTTGCCAGTGTGTGCGGGATCATCTGTTCGCCGGCGATCTCGAGCCAGCTCAATGGCCCGCCGTAGAAGCGTGAAATTCCGGTATCGATGCGGGCAAGCCTCCCGTTGCTGCCAATCTGGATGCCCGAGAGACTTGGCGTGTGCGCAACAACCAGTCGCCGAGCTCCATAAGAAGTGAGGACAAGGTCGAGTTCCTGGTCGGGTGTGAGCGAGGGCAGGGGAGGCTTTGCAGCGGCGCGGGCGGCCTTCGCGTCAGCATCAGCCTGGACAAGGCCGCGATACCATAAAGGTCCAAGCGGGTCGGTGAGCACCGAAGCTGGACTATCATCCCCAATTGCCATTGCGGCGGCTATTCGCTGGTTGACCGCTAAAAGAGGAAGCTTTGCATATTCCGAGCTGATGCCGCCGTGGGCGAACAATGTGTCCCCGATCTTGAGGATGGCGGGATTGAGGGCGGCCCATTTTCCAAGTTCGCCGGACGGGCTCCATGCGAGGCGGTGCTCGACCCAGCCAAGGGGATGCTCCGCGATCCACTCCGCCTTGACCTGCTCGGGCGTGAGCTTGGGGTCCTGCGCGCGGTAGGCCGCCTCGAGGCCGGCGCGGTTGGCTTCGTAGACGCGGTCGCGGCGTGCCGGCGACTGGCCGTCGGCAAAGGCCGCATATTCGCCGGCAGTCGTGTACCTGTTGTCGCCGAGCAGGTTCATCGCCTCGTGGTTGCCAAGCAGGATGAATACCCTGCCGCCGGCTTTCGGCGCCTCGCGCTGCAGTTGCTGGAGGTTGCGGATGATCTTGAGCGAATCAGGTTCTCGGTCCGTGATGTCGCCCATTTGAACGAGCGTGGTCGCACGGCCGGCCCAGCGGCCGCGCTGGTCGACAAGACCGGCGGCGCGGGCAATCGCCATCCATGCGTCATAATCGCCGTGAAGATCGCCGACGGCGATGATGCGCTGGGACGGGGCGGCACAGGCAGGAGCCATGGCGAGACAGGCGAACAAGGTGAACGCAACCACGGCAAGGCGTCGAATCAAAGCTTCAGCTCCCTCGATCGACTGTTCGTCAATGTCGCATCGGAAGGCAGGAACGGCAATGCCGTTAATCGGAGGTTTTGCTCACATCGTTGAAGATAAGGTTGCTGCTAACCGGTTTCGCTTGAAGTCCTGTAACGGTTTCACGATATATTCGGTTGTAGCGAACGGGCCCTTCGCCCGCGCAAGAGGAGAACAAATGGCCATTTGGCAAGACCCGCAAACGACCGGCGTGAACGCCGCGACGGTAAGCGTTCCGCGCGCTGCCCGCGATGCGGGCCTTCGGTCGTACATGCTTTCTGTTTACAACTATATGGCATCGGGCGTGCTGCTCACAGGCATCGTTGCGATGCTGTTTGCAAACAGCAGCCTCATCCAGCTCATCGTCAACCCGGCGACAGGCCAAGCAACCCCGTTGTTCTGGATTGCGCTATTTGCGCCGCTCGCGATCGTCTTCATGCTCGGGTTCGGCATCAACCGGATCTCGGCAGGGACGGCGCAGGCGCTGTTCTGGGTTTACGCAGCCCTGGTGGGTGTCCAGTTCTCTAGCCTGTTCCTGGTATACACCGGCGCGTCGATCGCCCAGGCCTTCTTTGCAACGGCGGCAGCCTTCCTTGGCCTTAGCCTCTACGGCTATACGACGAAGCGCGATCTTTCGGGCATGGGCACGTTCCTGATCATGGGGGTCGTCGGCATCTTCGTTGCGCTTCTGATCAACATGTTCCTGCGTTCGCCGGCCTTGAACCTTGCAGTGAGCGCCATCGGCGTTCTCGTGTTTGCAGGCCTCACCGCCTACGACACGCAGAAGATCAAGAGCATCTATTTTGCAGTTGCTGGGACGGGTGAGGCAATGGCCAAGAGTGCCGTCATCGGCGCACTCAACCTGTACCTCGACTTCATCAACATGTTCCTGTTCCTGCTTCGGTTCATGGGCGATCGCCGCTAGGCATACGCCTCAAGGACAAAGAAAAGGGCCGGCGGAGGCGATCCGCCGGCCCTTTGTTCTTAGGGCATTCCCGGTCCTGCCATGGGTTCAAGCGGATGAAATGGCAGGACCGGTCTTGTGCAACGCACCCGGGGGGTAAGGCTGGGTGCGGAAACAGGTTTAACCGGAGCCGCGTTAAGCCCGGTCAAAGAGAAATGGTTAGCAGTGCGGAAATGGTTGTGGCCTATTTGAAGGCGCCGATGTCCCCTCGAGACATTCCAGATGCGTGATCTCGACCATGTCTTCGAGAGGCTTTCCAGATCCTCGTTCAGGGCAAAATTCAGCCTCGGCGATGCGGACCGCCACTATCTTGAGCAGCGCGGCCGCGACAAGATCATTGAGCATGCGCGCGACTTCGTCGCACGGCGCCTTGCACCGGCCGCGCCGCCCAACGATGGCCGGCAGACCCCGTGGCGAGGGCATCCCGTGTTCGTCGCCCAGCATGCGACGGCCACCTGCTGCCGTTCCTGTCTTGCCAAGTGGCACGGCATCGAGGCCGGGCGTCCGCTCACGAAGGAGGAGCAGGCGCACGCCATCAGCGCGATCATGCGCTGGCTTTCGGACAGGCAAGCAACGTCAATTGTCATTGGCCGAGACGAGTGACGCCTTAATCGAAAACCTTACTTTAGTTAGTGACGGAGCGTCCTAGGAGGGCTCTGGGGGAGACTAAGGGAGAACAGTCATTCTTAGGTCTGGAATACAGCCGCACTACCCCCTGATCGCTCAAGCGGATGCAGCGATGGCGCGCGGGGACGTGCGCCAGGCGGAAAGCCTCCTGGAGCTTGCGGCGCAAAGGGGACGCGATGCTTCGACCCTGCTTCGGCTGGCCACCGTCCGGCGCATGCTCGGCGATTTTGGAGGAGCGCTCGAATGTGCGTCCGCGGCTGTCGAACTCGAGCCGCGCAACTTCCTCATGTGCCTGATGTTGGGGAGCCTTCGCGAAACGACCGGTGCGATCCACGGCGCCGAACGAGCCTACCGCGCAGCCTGCGCAAGCGCGCCGCGTGACCTCCCGTTCCAGCCGGCGATGGCAACGCAGCTCGAGCGTGCGCGGCGGCGGGTGGAGGCCGCGGACAGGTGGCGGAGGCGGCTTCTCGAGTGGCAACCAGGTGCCTGCGATCTGAAGCCCGACGAGGAGCGGCGGATGCGCGGCTTCCGCTCGAACCTTCTGGAAAATCTCGATTCAGGCCCGCTCGCGTCACCCGTGTATCTCATTCCGGGCATTCGGCCGAAGCGCTACTTCGACCCTTCAACCTTCGCTCAGATCGGAGAGGTGGAAGGCTCAACTGCAGCTATTCGCGACGAATTCCTGTCCCTTGCGGAAAAGAAGAAGGACAAGCTCGGGGCGAGGCTTGCGGGTCTTCACGGGGACGCTTCAGGGTCCGCCGGTCGCTGGTCAATGATCCCGCTGGTTCGCAATGGCCGGATGGTCGAGGAATATGCTTCGCAATGCCCGCGGACGATGGAGCTTAGCCAGACGCTTGATCTGCCGCAGCTCCCGCTCATCTCGCCAAGCGTCTACTTCTCGGTCCTCGAACCGGGAAGCAGGATTGCACCCCATACGGGGATCACCAACGCGCGCCTGATCGCGCATCTTCCACTCATCGTACCGGACGATTGCGGGTTCCGCGTCGGCGGAGAAACGCGCCACTGGGAGGAGGGGAAGGCTCTGGTGTTCGACGACATGACCGAACACGAGGCCTGGAACGACAGCGATCGCATTCGCGTCGTCCTCATCGTCGATCTGTGGCGCCCGGAGCTCGGTGAAGGTGAGCGTCGCGCTGTGCGCGAGCTCATGGATTGCCCCGATTTCGACGTGGCGGCCTAGGTGCCGGCGATGGCGAGATACTCCTCAAGGAGGAGCTCCTCGCAGCCGCTGGCATAGCGCTCGATCAATTCCTCGTCCTCGCTCAGCACCATTGCAAGCGTGGTGAGGTCTGTCCCAACGAGCAGCATGTGCTGACCCGCCCTGAACAACAAGCCGCAGGCAATCCGGTTGATGCCGCGCTCGCGCTGGGAGGCCCGGACAAGGACCACCATCGAATAGGTCCTGAACGGCCATGCCTTCAATGAGGCGGGCGCGCTCAGTGGATCAACCGGCGGCAGCCCCGAGCCGTGCCCCCGCGAGCGGAGACGGGCGCTCAGATCCGGCAGTTCAGCCTGGAGACGCTCGGAAAAGTCATCGGGGGCGGTGATGCAGAGGCTCCTTGCAATGAAGCCGTCGGGCAGGACTTCGACGGTCGCTGTCGCAAGATATTGCGCTTCATCGGAGCACAGCCACACCCCTGACACGAGCCAATCGGGCGGACCCGGCGCCGCACCGAACCTCGTCAGCGCACGCGCAAGTCCCTCGAGTGTGCCAGGAAGGCACCTCAGTTTGACAAATTCCCCTCCGCCCACGGCAGCTGTAGCCTAGCGCAGACGGCGCGGACCGCAATCGGCGCAAACA